>CACYDS010000001.1 GCA_902773285.1 uncultured Pseudomonadota bacterium
TTCTAAAATCACGTATATCTCCGTGTGCTACTACATCACTCGAAATAGAGGCAAATATAGCTATAGTATTAACTAATAGCCCCCCCCGAATACATAACTTTTATTTATCATCTTCTTCTCCATTATAAAAAACCACTGGGAACAATCCCACTTAATAAATAGATTACCACAGTTTGGGGGCGTGCGCAAATTATCTCCAGCTATTAAATGATACTGTGACTGTCAAGGTCAGCGCCTGAATGGCTCTGAGCATATGCATACCTGGACAGGCCAATGGGCGCGATGTGGTAAGATATAAACATACCACATCGCACCCTATTTATTCAGTATTCTATTTGATGTTCCAAGAGGTTGAATGATAAAATAAGTTTGGTAGTTTCATAGTGTTCAAAGTTTTTATGACTAAAAAAATTATAGTTTTTGGAAATCAGAAAGGTGGAACCGGTAAATCAACATTGGCAATGCATCTTGTGGTTAATTTACTCCAGAAAAGTCATTCTGTAGCAACAATAGATGTCGATGCTCGCCAAGGCACATTAACTAGGTATATAGAGAACAGAGAGGCTACAAAGCGCGAAAACCCGGAGATCTTAACCCCACTTCATACACCTATTTTAGAAAGCGACGCAGAAACTATTTCACAGATAGAACGAGATAATTTAAAAAAATTTACGGACCTATTAAACTCTCTTACAACGTATGACTATATCGTGATTGATACTCCTGGTAATGACAGTAGTTTGTCCAGGATAGCTCATTCATTCGCTGATGTAATCATAACGCCAATGAATGAGAGTTTTATTGATTTAGATCTATTAGTACGCATAAACGATTCAACTGAAGCAAACATTAGGCCAAGTATATATGCAGAAATGGTATGGAATCAAAAAAAAGAGAGAATTATGCGAGATAAAGGTTTAATAGACTGGATAGTTCTGGTCAACAGAATGTCCAGTGTTGCCTCAAAAAATCGAACCGAATTGGATAGAGTGTTAGTTGCATTAGCGAAACGGATTGGCTTTAGATTGGCAAAAGGATTTAAGGAACGTGTAATTTTTAGGGAACTATTCTTATCTGGATTGACATTACTTGACCGAAATATCTCTACTTCACAAATGAGCCTGTCTCATATTGCTGCCAGACAAGAACTCAATGATCTTTTGAAAGCACTAAATATCGGAGAGTAATAGTGGAAATATCGGCAGAAGTTGAAGAAAAAATTAAAAAAGCATTAGAGCAACACTCAGGGAAAATGCCTAGGTTAGTTTTTAAAAAAGGTGGATGCGCAGGGAATATGCTTGTTTTGTTGCTTGAAGAGCCATACACAAGTGACAAGATTGTTGAGCACAATGGGATGAAATTTGCGATAGAGAAAAATGCTATTCCGTTTGCCGACAATGTTTCAATAGAGTTAAAATCTGGACTTTGCGAGGAAATAGTTGTGAGAAATAACAATGCGCAGACATGCAAGTGCGGAAAATCGTTCAAGATACAGCAAAATCTAGTTGCGCTTGAAGCAAAGGACACTAAAATTTAAACGTTAAGTAGCTTTTAAAATAGCCCCCTGAGAACTATGAGAGTTGCAACTTGGAATGTTAATTCAGTAAGAGCCCGTGTTGAACATCTGGAACACTTCCTAAATGAAAATGATATTGATGTTGTTTTATTGCAGGAATTGAAATGTGTGAGCGAAGCATTTCCGCGAGAGTATTTCGAAGATATTGGGTACAACTGCTTAGTATATGGGCAAAAGAGCTATAACGGAGTAGCAATTCTGTCTCGATATTCAATCGAGTGTCTAAAAATTGGGAATGAAATTTTTAAAGATGATCTGCAAGCTAGATATATTGAGGCACTGGTAAATGGTTATGTCGTTGCATCTGTATATGTTCCAAATGGGCAGGATACTAGTGCTCCAGCGTACGAATATAAGTTAAGTTTTTTAAAAATTTTAGCAAACCACATCAAAGACATATCGCAAGGTGAGAAATTTATTATTGGCGGAGATTTTAACATAGCTAGGACTGATGCGGATGTTTACAACCCCAAAGCCTGGCAAGGAAAGGTATGCTGCACTAAGCGAGAGCGAGAATTATTTGAAGATCTGATAAATCTTGGATTAAGAGACGTTATGCTAGAATTTGCGAAATCGGAAAATGGGCCAATTTACACGTGGTGGGATTATCGGCATTTTGCTTTTAGGAAGAATTATGGATTACGGTTGGATTACATATTAACTACATCAAATATTGAAGTTCAAAATTGTTTTATTGATAGGTGCACGCGAGCAAAAGAGCGCCCATCAGACCACGCACCAGTTATAGTGGACGTAAAATGATCTTAGACAGCATATCAAAACCATCCGATATAAAAAAGCTAAATATTGATCAATTAACCAAGCTTTGTGCAGAGTTACGTTCAGAAATTATCAGAATAACCACAAAGAATGGAGGACATTTAGGCTCTAATTTGGGAGCAATAGAGCTTATTGTGGCAATACATTACGTTTTCGATATAGAAACAGACCGCCTTATATTTGATGTTGGGCATCAAGCATATGCGCACAAATTGTTAACCGGACGTCGTGAAATGATGGAAAATTTACGAACAGAAAACGGAGCGTCAGGATTTCCGGATCCAGAAGAAAGCAAATATGATCATTTTATTGCTGGGCACGCATCAACATCCATAAGCGCATCTCTAGGAATGGCAAAAGCACGCGATTTGGACCGCGGGACTTATAAGGTGATTTCTTTTTTGGGTGATGGGTCATTAAGTGGCGGAATGGTGTATGAAGCTATGAACAATGTTGCCGGAACAAAAAATTTTATAGTCATACTAAACGATAACCAAATGTCTATTTCTGAATCAGTTGGCGCTATGAAGTTATATTTAGCAAAACTACTTGCCTCTCGAGGAGGACTGTCGGTACGCCGGTTAATAAGTAAATCCTTAACACTTTTGCCCAAAAAGGTTTCGCGAAAAATTGAAAATTGTGTTAAGGCTATTATTCAAGGCAATAACATATTTGAAGAATTCGGTTTCCAATATATTGGGGTTCTCGATGGTCATAATTTGGGAAAACTTATAAAATTTTTTACGAATATTCGAGATGTAGCAACATATAAGCCAGTTTTAATACATGCAATTACACAAAAAGGAAAGGGATACGCCGAAGCTGAACGTGATGCGACAAAAATGCACGGTGTTGATAAGTCGAAAAAGAATAAATATTCAGACGTTTTTGGAAAAACCATTGTGCAATTAGCTAAAAATGATAAGAAGATAGTATGTATTACTGCCGCCATGAAAACCGGCACTGGGCTTTCAGAATTCTCTGAAAAATTTCCCGATAGATTTTTCGATGTCGGAATTGCTGAAGGACATGCGGTAACTTTCGCTGCAGGCTTGGCAAAACAGGGATACAAACCTTTTGTTTGCATTTATTCAACTTTTTTGCAACGCGCATTTGATCAGATTTACCATGATGTTGTTCTGCAAAATTTACCGGTAAGATTTATTATCGATAAAGCTGGATTGCCCGGAACAGATGGAAAAACTCACGCAGGACTTTATGACGTATCGATGTTACAAAACTTTCTTCAATTTGTCATTATGGCGCCGTCATGTAAGGCTGAGCTTGAAAGTATGATAAAGTTCGCGTCTGATTACAATAACGCACCTGTAGCTTTAAGGTTTCCTAAATCTGAAGCGAGCGACATTTATCAAACATTCCAATTTTCACTAAAAAGCAAAGTAGTGTTAGAAGGAAACACTACACTCATAGTTTCCGTCGGAGATATGCTTGGGACAGTTCTCCAAGCCGTCCAAATGTCAGGAAAATGCCCCACAGTTATCGATGCACGTTTTATCCAACCATTTGACTTCGAAACTTTTTATATATACGCCGAAAATCACGACAAAATCCTATTTATAGATGAAAGCGTTTTAGGCGGATTTGCCAGCCTAGTTATGGAAAAACTATTTGCAGATGGGAAACAATCTTTGCTGACTAAGGTGCAGTTTATTAATGCCAGCAAATTTCATCCATCTCATACTTCGCGCAATACGCAATTATCGATTTCCGGAATGTCGGCCACCGATATAGCAAGCTTGCTTTGATGTTTAATTTGTCATAGTATCTTTGTTTTTCTTTATTATTGATTGAAAAAATCTTTGGGTTTCTACTTCTGAAATGCAAATGACGCTTGTACCATGTAGGAAATGCCTTGTTTTTTATAGCAATGAATCTTGATCGCGTAGATATGGTGATTTTGGGTAACCTTCAAAAATATGGAAGAATGTCAAATGTTCGTCTTGCAGAGGAAGCTGGGATTTCTGCTCCACCTTGTTTACGTCGATTCAAGATTATGGAACAACAGGGTTTTTTGCAGGGATATCACGCGGTAATAAATCCTGAGCTTCTAGGTTTTACGATAAAGGCATTTTGCATTGTTTCTCTGGTGTCTCAGGCGATGGAAACAGTGAGTCATTTTTTAAAGATTGTTGAACAGGAGTGTTGTATCAGATCGTGTTTTTCAACATCTGGAAATGAAGTTTTCATACTTACAGTTGTCGCGAAAGACTTGAAATCATACGAAAAGATTCTGCACGGCACTTTGCAAAGCAGCGGTTTTGTTTCCAACATTACAAGCTACGTGCTCCTCAATAAGCATAAGGATGAGTTTGGTATACCTTTGGAAGTTTCTGGAAGATCATAGCCTGCGCGAGCTGGAGGCGTTTGGTTTGTTTTTGGTGTTTGTTATGTCTTTTTCTGTTAAAATGTCAGTGTGGCAACTGGTTGGTCGCTGAGAAGTGCAAGCATTGTTTTTGAATGCGTTTTTCAGAGGAAAGTCCGGGCTTCTTTGTAGGCAAGGTGCCGGATAACATCCGGCGTTGAAAATCGCGAGGTTTTCAGCAGGAAAAGTGCAGCAGAAAGTATACCGCCTCCATTTTAGGAGGTAAGGGTGAAAAGGTGATGGTAAGAGCTCACCGCGTTACTGGTAACAGGAACGGCATTGTAAACTCCACCTGAAGCAAGACCAAA
>CACYDS010000002.1 GCA_902773285.1 uncultured Pseudomonadota bacterium
ATGTGAGACAGGAAACATCTCCTGCCGCACATCTATATTTGCTAATCCTATCTTACCTCACTCACCCACAAGCCAACTTTTGTCTCGTATCTAGTGGCTTCATATATAGCAAATATTCTAGTTAGTTAGCCTAACACTTTCCACCATTTAAGCGATTTGTAGCGACGGCAGAATAGAGCAAGTACGGACACGTCCCAAATTAGTGAGATGTAGTATATTGTCTCTGCTGCATAAAGTTTATTCATGAAAAATAAAATAGCCGAAGGGATGACAACGATTGCATAAAGTAGCGTCAAACTCACAATCATAGGGTATTTTGTATCCCCACCAGATAAAAATATACCCCACAACACACCAATACAGGCTTCAAACAAAATGTTCACGAGAATAACTCTAAGAACCAAGCTTATGGACAAATATAAATGTGAAATATTCTCGCCCGTCTTGTCCAAGAAAAAGAAGATACTTTCCGGATAAATGACAAGCGGAATCGCCAAGAGTACGCATAATCCCAGAACAAACAGAATAAAGCGCTTCAATGATTTTTCGACACCCTCTCTGCTCTGTTGTCCGATGAAATTCGCCGAAATTGTTGCGGAAGATTTTGTCAGCCCGTCGCACACGAAAGCGAACAAAACATATACGCTGACGCATATTCCCCAAACGGTCGCAAGGTCTTTGGAAACGTGGCTCACGAGCGCATATATCACGTACCATGCCAAAAGCTCAAACACTCGCCCAATGGAAAGTGGCAGCCCAAGCTTTATACATCCAAAAAACATTTTACTATCGTATTTCCTGGCATTCATACCAAATGTATTAAAAATTTTTCGATTTTGCGCGCTGAAAAATAAAGTCGCTAATACTGCTATTTGAATGCATTCCGCCAAAATTGTCGCAATCGCTGCTCCTTTGCTCCCCATTTCTGGCACAATGTCGGAATATCCGAAGATAAACAGAATGTCCAAAATGACATTTGCTATGCTTCCGAATAAGACGGTATATGTGATTATTTTTGTTTTCCCTTGCCCTATGAAAAACGAGGCAAATGCCATTTTTAAAGCCGGAAGAGATGCGCAATACGTCATAACTTTGGAATACTGTATGCCTTCTTCTTTGCAATAATCCGGCAATAAGTTGAGATACTCAGTAAAGTATCCGAACGGAAAATAAAAAACAAATCCAAGCAATGAAAAATAAATCATTTGCCAAACCGGTTTTGCCAATTCGCCGTAATCCTTTCGCCCGTTGCTCTGTCCGACATAAACCTCAGCAATCCCAGATATTGATGACCAAAAGAAAGCGTATATTGCAACAAGACTTCCGCTCATTACAGCAGCATTCATTGCATTGAGCGAATATCTCGCCAATATCATCCTGTCAATAATATAAAGCAAATTGTTCGAAAGAGCTGATAAAATCAGTGGCAAAGAAACGCTCAGAATTGTCTTTAATGAGCAATCAATTTGCTTATGCGCAAGTTCCATAATACCTCAACCAGCGCTGATCGGTGTCGAATAGGTTTCGAATATCAGTTATCCCATACTTTAACATAATAATGCGATCCAAGCCGAGACCGAAGGCAAAACCATACGCCCCCTCCCCCACTCCGCAATTTTTGAATACGTTCGGATGAACCATGCCAGCTCCTCCAAGTTCAATCCATTTATCGCCATCGCTCGATATAATAAGCCTGCCATCTTTTTTTGTATAGCGACAATCAAACTCCATACCAGGTTCAGTAAATGGAAAAAAGCTTGGTCTAAACCTTACCGTAGCGCTGTCAGTTTCAAAGAAAAACTCCAGAAACTTCCGTAGCTCGCTCTTCAGGTGTCCAATATTTATCGGATTTTTGTCGACAACAAGACCCTCGATTTGATGAAACATAGGCGAATGCGTTGCGTCCAGCTGGTCATTCCGATACGTCTTTCCAATCGAAACCATACGTAAAGGAACGCCATATTTCTGCATTGCTCTAATCTGGACACATGAAGTCTGTGTTCGCAAAAGCATACCATCGTGACCTTTCAGATAAAAAGTGTCCTGACTTTGTCTTGCTGGGTGATGCTTCGGGATATTCAAAGCGTCAAAATTATAGAACTCCGTCTCAATTTCAGGTCCATCCAAAACCAAAAACCCTCTAGCTGAGTAGTAATCTCTGATCTTACGTAGTGCTTGAGTGATTATATGTAAGCCACCGAAGTGATCATTCTCGACTGGCAAAGTAATATCTAAAGTCTCGTTTTTTAACCTTTCTGACACAGCATAATTCGCTAGCTTTTGATGCTGCTGTGCAATGGTATCTTCAATTGCAGACTTTACCTTGTTTAACTTTTCTCCCAGCTCTTTCTTTTTATCAACAGACACATCTTTAAGCAATTTAAAAGCGGATGTTACAACCCCTGAACGCCCTATAATATCGGCTTTCAATCGTTCTAATTCCTGAAAAGTAGACGCTCCTAAAATAGTTTTTTCCCAATGTTCTAAATTTGCTTCAATTTCTTTTAAAGGCATACCAAACTCATAATTATCATAAAATTCCATGGCTGGGAGACCTGGATTCGAACCAAGGTTGACCGGTCCAGAGCCGGTTGTTCTACCGCTAAACTATCTCCCATCTGTTTCTATTGTAGCATAATAGCACTCCTTCGTAAAAACTTTTGTCTTATATCTTATGAACTTATACAATACACAAGAACACATTGACGTTTGGGATAAGGTGTGAGATAATAGCTTATACAGGTAAGTTGGAGATTTTGGAAATGAAGGTTGCAAATTCGGTAAAAACATTAAAAAGCAGACATCGTGCATGCAAAATGGTAAAACGCAAAGGGCGGCTTTACATAATAAACAAGCAAATTCCGAAATTTAAAGCAAGACAGGGCTAATTGCGAGTTTTTGCTGTTGTTGTGGCAGCTGGATGCGGTCATAGGTTTGGGGGTGGACCGCCTAAACAGTTTTGTTCAATAGGTGGTGTTGTACCTTTGATGCAAAGCATTAGGTTATTTCTTGAGTGTGAATTTATATCGGGTGTGATTTGCGTGATTCCCTCTAGGTATGTGAATACCTATAATGATTTGGTTGCCGGCATTGTAGATAGCAGATTGCTGCAGCCGGTACTTGGCGGAGATACCAGACAACAATCTGTAAGTTGCGGTCTTGAAGCAATAGCTAAATATCATCCTAGTCATGTTATGATCCACGATGCTTCAAGATGCTATTGCCGTAGCACAGTTTTGTCACGCATATACGAGCGCATTAAGCTAGGTTCTGAAGCTGTTGTGCCAGTTATATCTCCAGTAGATTCGGTGCGCTGTGATGATAAATCTGTATCTAGAGATCGTGTAAAGTTAGTTCAAACGCCGCAAGTTTTTCGCTTCGATACGATAAGACAACTGCATAAAAAGTACGCTGATAGGGTAGTCACGGATGATGCTGCTTTATGTGATCTGGAAGGGGTAATCGTTGATACCGTTGAAGGTGACAGGAACAACATCAAGATTACGTATAGGTCAGATGTTGCCTCTACTATATCTCGAACAGGATATGGATACGATGCGCATAGGTTCTCCGATGATCCGAAACGAGAACTTTATTTGATGGGGGTTAAAATTGTAGGATACTGCGGGCTTGAGGGAGTATCAGATGCTGATGTTGGTATACACAGTTTGGTTGATGCAATTCTTGGTGCCCTGTGCCTCGGCAGCATAGGCGAATATTTTTCTGAGCATTCGCCTAAAAACAAGGGTGTCCGATCTGCAGTTTTTTTAGAGCATTGCCGCAAATTTTTAGCGCAAGCAAATGCCGATATTATTAACATCGACTCGACGATAGTTTGCGAGGAACCAAGGATTTCGGACTATTCAGAAAATATGAAACACGTCATTGCGGATTGTTTAAAAATTAATCCTTTGATCATTAATATCAAAGGAAAGACCACCGAGGGTATGGGTTTTGAAGGGCGCAGGGAAGGTATTTCTGCTACAAGTTTAGTCACTATAAGGATAATTCAATGATAGAACAATTTTTACCTGCAAATTGGCAATTGCTTGCGCATGGGGAACGAGCATATGCCCATTCTCATACTGTAGCAAATGCGGCACAAAAAATAGCTTCCCATATCGCCGAATTAGATGCTAATAAAGCATACGAATATGGACTCATGCACGATATTGGCAAATTTTATCTGAGTAAATCTGAAATCTATAAGCATCCTCGAATCGGCTATGAGCTCCTTAGAAATTCATATCCGGATATAGCTACGATTTGTTTAACGCACCCTTTTCCAGATTTCAGTAATTACGAACATATTTTGCGCTACTCTCATGAAGATGAAAATGAGGCTAGAAAGGTTTTTGAATTACTAGGTAATATTGAAAAAAATATTTACATTGAATTGATACAATTTTGCGACAAAATTTCTAGAATGAATGACTACATAAGATGGGAAGATAAGCTTCAGTGGTATCTTGAAACCTACAATTTAGATCCTGACGAGATAACAAATCAGTATTCAAGACATCTCAAAAGAATAAAACAAAAACTCGATACGTTAACGAATATGAATGTATACACCTTGATGGGTATCTAGCCTTGACTACATCTGCATAGACATAAAGTTATTCTATTGTTAAAATCAAAGTGATTTACACAATGATTGTTGACGAATAATGTCATCCGGAATCCTTCGGCTACAAAATATAGGAATGAAATTTCAGTCTGGCGATTTTTTTATTGAAGTTTTGAAGGATGTGAATTTTTCAATAAGTTCGGGAGAAAGTGTGGCCTTACTGGGCCAGAGTGGTAGTGGGAAATCTACTCTTTTGCAAATTGCCGCTCTTCTTGAACAACCGACATCCGGCTCGGTTATCATGAATGGGATGAACATTCGCAATACTTCTGAAGAAAAACGCACCAAGTTACGCCGAGAGAATCTTGGTTTTATCTATCAATTTCACAATCTTTTACCAGAATTTTCTGCTCTTGAAAATGTCATGATTCCGCAACTCATTTGCGGGACAAAACAAAAAGATGCTGAGCTGAGAGCCAAAAACCTACTAGCTCAGGTTGAGCTCAGCCACAGAATCGATAAAAGCCCTAGGACTTTATCGGGAGGAGAACAACAAAGAGTAGCCATAGCTCGTGCTTTAGCGAATTCTCCAAAGCTAATAATTGCGGACGAACCAACAGGCAACCTCGATCCAAAAAATGCCGAAATTATATTTGATTTACTGTTAGAAACTGTTCATAAAAATGAAGCGGCAGTTCTTTTAGCAACGCACAATATTGAGCTTGCAAAAAAACTATCTCGCACTATTTCATTAAATAACGGATCTCTGTTTGCATCAAACTAGCAAAGAATTGGGGAATATGATAGTTCTTGAAGAAGCCGAGATTGGATGGATAAATAGCGCTAGAAGTTTGTACTGTTTGTTGATGTAAAGGCCTATAAAAAGCGGGAATTATCAATAGCAAACAGAGGTATAGATGCAAAAAAAATGAAACAGATGCTCGAGCTATCAATAGCCATATTTCTGCATAGCCGAGAACTTCTTTGTTAATTTGTTTGGCAATCCCACACTTATACAGGATTTGCATACTCATAAAAAACATGTTAGTATATTTATTAAAGGGAATTGTTATCAGTTGTTACTTCTTAAAAAGGAGAAAGAAATGTTAAATAAAAATTATTTATTCTTATGCAATGTTGTAGTTATGGCTATTTCTAATGCAGCTATTGCGCATGATGTCAAAGAAGCC
>CACYDS010000003.1 GCA_902773285.1 uncultured Pseudomonadota bacterium
CCTCACCTTCACCAACGAAGAGGGCGAGCAGGAGGAAGAAGACCTCGTCTATAACCGCCAGGACTTTTGGACAACCAGCAGCAACAAGCAGCTCAACTTTGTGCAGCACATCAACACCCTCCTGAAAGCCGCCGGCAAAGCCGCAGTCGTTGTGCCGGACAACGTGCTGTTTGAGGGCGGCGCAGGTGAAATCGTCCGAAAAAGACTGCTGGCGACCGGCTACGAGAAATCGAGGATCAGATCATCGCGCTACAGGAAAAGGTGCTGGCCCTGCACAAGGCAAAGCAGCGGATGGAAGTGAGCACAGCGGACTATACAGCACAGGTCAAAGAGTACAGCGAGCGGATGAAGGCACTCGAAGCAAAGCGTGATACGCTGCAGGGAACGGCAGTCAAATACGCAGCGGCGAAAGCATGGCTCGATACCTTCATAGAACAGACGATGCGAGAGGACAAGATCACCACGGTCGACGGAACAACGCTGAAGATGCTGGTCGATCGGATCCTCGTGAAAAACGACGGGATCGAGGTACAGTTCAGCTGCGGCGTCAGCGTCGAAAAGGCATACGTGAGATAATGCCCCGGAGGCAAAAACACCAGCGATCACACGACGGTCGCTGGTACACTTTTTGGCGGACTTACTATGGTTTGGTACACTTTTTGGCGGATTTACACATATAAGAACGCTTATTTTGATTCGATAGGTGTTCTTATTCTTTTTATCCTCAATGCAACCCATTTTCAAGGTGGGGTGCATTTATACATTTGCAAGCTTTTATAAAAGATCAGCCAGCGCAAGCTAAATCAACTTAACGCTGTGCTGGTAGGAAGAATAAACAATGGCGGGCATAATAACCCGCCACTTTTCTTTTGCTTACGCAAATTTTAACTGCCCAAAATTTAACAAAGACTTGAAGGCATCATACATAGGAATAGTAACATAATAGGGCAGCTTCAACTTTTGTTCGGTTTCCTTCAATGCAGCTATAGTTAGAGAATCGACAATCTTATCAAAATCAATGCGTTCTAAAACTTTCTTTGTATATGGTCTTTTTGCGTCTAAAAAAGCAACACTTGTTAGAAAACCTTGAACCTTTTCGGAATTAAGCAGGAGCATAGCAACGTATGCCATATCATAATTATCGAAACAAATAAAATAACTTGTGTCATCTGTCATAACAGGCTTTTCATCGTCTGAATATAAGACAGAGAACAGCGGCTGTTTATAGAATCCACTTACACCTACTTTGAATCTTGAGTAGGAATAATCTCCCACGCCAAACATAGAAAAAGGCGGAGCACCTCGGTATATCGAACTTTTTCTGCTCTCAAATAGTTCAATATTATTGGTTAAATATTCCCATGTTTTCGGTAATTCCTTTTCAAGATGTTCTGTTTCTTCGCGAGCTTTTTTTTGAGTAACAATAACATATTTTGAAAAACTATGAATTATAGGAGCTTTGAACATACTACTTTTAATAAGAGGAAAAACAATATCATCTTCTATCTGAACCGTTTCCTTTTGACCATTTTGAAGTGTTCCGTCTCGCAGAGTTAATTCCATTACTCTAGAACAATCATGCTTTACACCCTGTCGCCACTCAAAGCAGCACTGACCGTCAAAGTTTTCTGTTGCAGAGTCTAAATTACTATAAAACTGACCGTTGGCATACCCGAACCGTGATTTTATTGTTTCGGGGTTTTCAAAATCATAAACAGTGCAAATGTCCGAAGAAATCGTTTTTTCTGAAAGATGAATCAGCAACAAACAAGCACTGGCGTTAATTCCGAAAACTTTTGCCGCGTCAAATTCCAGTATATCGCAAGTTTCGAAGTTTATATAATTTCTTTTTAGTTCTTTAAAAACGTTCCTTGCAACAGAGGTTTTACAGAGCATGGCAATAATGGTGTTGGTGTTCCTGTATTCGTAAATAAGCTGCAAAATAATGTATTCGCAAATATCGAAATTACTTGCACCGGTTATTGCGTCAATTCCGTTCAATCCCTTGAAGTTTGCCTTTAATGGCAAATTATCCGAGCCAAGAGCAGAAAGCGTACTGTTCGTTACCCAAGGGGGATTGCCAATAACAAGAATCTGACTTTTGTCTTGTATCAAGGATTTAGAAGAAAAAGCAAAGAAATCTGAATTGATAATTTTCACCTTATCACTGTTAATTGTATCCCGGCAAGTTTTACAGTATTCGGGGCTAATCTCAATACCGTAATATTCACTTGCGTTAAATAGTAGACTACTTTTTAGAAAACCACCCACACCGCAAGTCGGTTCAACGATTGCAGACGGTTTAATGTGGCGGTTATCCTTTAGATAAACACAAACCTTTTCTGCAAAGTCGACAGGAGTTTGGTAGTCGCCGTAAACGCGCTTACCATTCATAATTAACAATCCCATTAACCCTATTATTTAGGGTAATAACCCTTGCATACTGCAACCGCCATTGCAATGCATTACTGATAGTTAAATAGCCCTGTTCCGGGGGATAATCAAGTATCTCGTCGGCAAGGTCATTATAAACAATTACATCGCCAGGGACGTTTTTGTCCTGCAAGAAACCTATAATATCTTCTTTGTTTGCACCATCATAGACCATTTCACGCAAACGCTTTGTAATGGTAAAATCGGCCGTTCTTTCCTTCTCTATGAATGTGCAATGAGTAAAATGCAGAGTACAAGAGTTATTCGCGTCCTGCTTGTCATAAACAAAAACTAGCAGATTATAACCTAACCCGAAAATCTTTTGACGTGCATTTTTAAAAGGGCAACTTGATTGCGGCTGTGTAATGGAAGTGACTTTTATATCGGTTTGAATATCTTCACCCGGCAAGTCAATTCCTTTTGCGCTACTGCCCACTTCAACCCTATATTGTGATTGTAGAAAACGCTGGAATTTATGTTCAACATAGGTTCCAACGGCTTTACCATCTGTAACGCCTATAAGGTCGATATGATTTTTTCTGCTATCAATTACGCAAAAATGCGTTGCGGCATGAATCAGTTCGTCCAAAGTTAATATCGGCTTCATAGTAGTTTCTCCTATTCCTGCAAGCGTGCATAATAACACAAATGAAAGTATAGCACAATCCTTGTCGTATCTCAATACACAATCTATGAATTTTTTGGACTTTTTTAGTATCTGCTTGCAAATCAAGCAACAAAAAGTAGGGTTTCTTGTACACGATTAGGTTATCCAGCAGAGACCGCCCAAATGGATGCCTCTGTTCCTGCCCTCATTCGCACTTACATCATATCCTTGTGCTAAAAAGCGCCGAATAACTTCCGCCGTGTCGGTACCATCATACAATTCGAAGAATACCTGTAACCCTTCTGAAAGGATGGTTTCTTCAGTGTTTTCATCCAACCAGTTGATTTCTTCCACTGCTGAAAGGACCTGATCAAACGCCACCCAATTCACCGGCTTCGTCTTAATAATTCTGCAAAGCTTTTGTATACTTTGATACGGTGTTTCAGACATAAAAGACGCACATTCCTTTCCATCTGTTTTTATTCTAAATCACAATGGAACGCTTGTCAACCAAAACCATTGTCCATTTGTCCCGCAAAACGGACTTAGCTTTCACAAAATCTTTTCCCCTTGACAACCACCGCAAAACGCGCTACAATGCACACAGAATGAAACAAAGGAGGAATTTCCATGTCACGCATCCTTGTTGCCTGCTTTTCCGCCAGCGGTGTGACCGCCGAAAAAGCAAAACTGCTTGCCGCGGCGGCCGACACCGACTATTACGCCATTTCGCCCGCGTCTCCCTACACCGACGCCGACCTCAAATGGACCAATCCCCTTGCCCGCTGCAACCGCGAATGGCTCGCCCGCAAAAAGCCCGCCCTCGCCGACAAGGCCGCGCCTGTGGCCGACCACGACGTGATCTTCCTCGCGTTCCCCATCTGGTACTACACAGCGCCGCTGATTGCGAACAGCTTTCTCGAAAGCTACGATTTTTCGGGCAAAACGGTCGTCTGCTTCGCCACGTCGGGCGGCAGCGATATGAAAAAGG
>CACYDS010000004.1 GCA_902773285.1 uncultured Pseudomonadota bacterium
GTTGATCCGATAACCCGTAAGGAGTTTTGGATGCATATAAACGCCATGGTTTCTCGCGGTATGGCTGTCGTTGTTACAACCCATTTTATGGATGAAGCTGAAAATTGTGATGAAATTGCGCTAGTTTATAGGGGCAAAATACGTGCTATTGGCTCTCCAGATGACCTAAAGGAAATATGTAAAAATGAAGAAAATCCAACGCTTGAGAAAGCGTTTATCAAAATAGTTGAAATAGCTGACCAAAATGAACGGTTTACAAATACATTTAAAGAGTGAAATATGAATATAAAGACTGTAAAAGCACTAATTTTCAAGGAGCTGAAGCAAATCAGGCGGGACGCCAGCAGCATTTTGGTTGCTTTTATTATGCCGTTAACGTTGCTTGTTATTTTTGGATATGGACTTTCGTTTGACATAAAGCACATTCGAATAGATATAGTGCAGCAAGACTCTGGGAAACTTTCGAAGGATTTGGTAGACCTTTATTCGCATTCTGAATATTTCACGACAAATGTTGTTACTTCAACACAGGAAGCTAAAGGCAATATGGAATCCGGGAAAACTATGGGAACAATAATAATTCCGGAGAATTTTTCAGAAAAAGCACAACGCGGACAAAAAGCAGAAATTCAAATCATCAGCGATGGAACAGATCCAAACACAGCGACATATATCGAGGCGTACGCTCAGGGATTATTCAATAAGTATTTGCTAAGTTTTAAGCCAGAACTAAAGAGCCGGATGATAAATATCATAAATCGACTCTGGTTTAATCCCACAACAGAGTCTATACACTTTCTGATGGCAGGTGCACTGACTATGATACTTGCAATCGTTGGCACTTTTTTAACATCGCTTGTTGTCGCGAAGGAGTGGGAGCGAGGCACTATGGAGGCTCTGATAGCAACGCCAATTTCTGTTAACGAGATAATAGTGTCAAAAATCGTTCCATACTTCGGACTTTGCGTTGTATCTCTTGTGTTTTCACTTCTATATGGCCAAATAGCTTTCAATATGCCATTCGAAGGTTCCCTACTTTCTATGGGGCTGGTTTCATCTGCATTCATACTAGTCTCGCTTATTATCGGGCTCATTGTCTCGACTTTAGCAAAAAACCAATTCGTAGCCGGAATGATGGCCGTGATGGTGACATTTTTACCAACGATGATGTTATCAGGTTTCGTATTTGAAATAAAAAGTATGCCAATTTGGTTACAACTATTTTCATACGTATTCCCGGCGAAATATTTTGTTTCCAGCATACGTACGATATGTCTTGTCGGAGATGTGTGGGAAATAGTGCTACGCGACACTGCCGTATTATCCATAATGGCGGTCGGATTATATAAGTTTTTGAAAAAAAAATTGCGCAAAAATGTCGAATAAAGAGATCATACTGGGAATTGATCCTGGACTAGTCAAGACCGGCTGGGGCGTTGTCGTTAAAGATGGCTCTGATGTTGGATACGTGAACTGTGGCGTAATACGAACAAATGCTAACAATTTAATGGAGATGAGGTTATGTTGCATATTTGATGAGATATCGTTACTGTTAGATGAATATAAGCCTTATGCAGTTGCTATGGAGGAAGTGTTTGTTAATAGCAATTATAAAAGCAGTGAAAAACTTATAATGGCGAGAACTGCCGCTTTTTTGTCGATCGCCAAACGGGGATATACAGTTAATCAATACAAACCGAATGAAATAAAGAAAAATATAACCGGATTAGGTCATGCATCAAAAGAACAGATATATACAATGGTGCGAAAGATTTTAGGAACTGATTTTAGTCCAGATAATAGATCACATACCTACGATTCATTCGATGCCCTTGCAATCGCAATATCTAGATCATTTTGTGGCTAGCCATAGTAGAATCTTCACCGGAATTCAGACTTGTGATAGGGAAGGGGGGGGCGCGATGGGGTAAGGTTGTGAGTATACCACATCGCGCCCCCCCCGCAACCAGATTATTAAATAAAACCAATATCGATATCAGCATACATAACGCAATGATGAATTTAAGAATGTATAAACAACCGCCATGATAACAGGCGATAATTTTATTCAAAATAACATAATGGATAGACTACACTTGAGATAGTTGGGCTATATCAAACAGAGCTAAGATGAAACTACATCGGATTTATGTTCCATTGATGATAGCCACTGTGCAGGTCGCTACGTGTGAAGCAACGGTAAACGGCATACAAAATGGAGAAATAATGGACTTGATAAAGTCTCAATTGTCCGATTGGTCTGATATATCTGAAAGTTCTATTTCTGCTGAATTCAAACTCAAAAGGGATAAACGAATTATAAAACGAATTCTTGCTTCATACGGGTATTTTGACGCACAAATTTGCCCAGTTTTCCAAAACGGTAAAGTCGTTTTCAATGTAAAATTAAATGAGCGATATAAATTTGATGATGTACTCTTGCTTTACATTGATCAAAAGAGTTATCGTTCAGGATTAAAAGTGAAGCAAGTTTTTGATTTAATTGGTATTCCGTATGATACATATACAGATACAAAGCAACTTGCAGATGGATGTGAGAAAATAGCCGATTTTTTACGAGGAAAGGGATTCGCATTCGCGCAAGTGCATGCTCCAAAACTACAACGAGATAAAAAAGATAAGCGGATCAAGGCTGTCTATGAAATCGAATTGAATGGAAAAACTGTAATTGATAAGACGATAGTGCACATCAAATCGAAAAAAGATCCGAAACTTTTACAACCATTTGTTAGGAACAGAATATCCTGGAAAGATGGAGATATTTACGATAGGGAAAAAATCGAAAACCTGAAAAACGACATTATGGCGAGTAAAATTTTTTCAGGTGTTTCGGTTGTCCTTGGGAAACCAATAAAAGATGCACATGACACATCTGTTGTGCATACCACTATAACTATAGAACTTGAAGAGGCGCTACTTAGGGATGTTGGCGCAGGATTAAAGTATGGCTCATCAGAAAAATTTGGGGTCCTGTTATTTTGGACACATTACAACATAAATGGCAAAGGATCCAGCCTATCAACGAGTATAGATGCCTCGAAAGAAAATCGTTATTTGAGTCTCAAATACGATACATACGATTTGTTTTATAAAAAACAGAAACTTTCCACGCAGGCCTTTTATGTAAAGGAAAATGAAAGTTCATACAAGGTTTTAAAGTCCGGTGCCGAAAGTATGCTTTGGCAAACATTTGATACAAAATTTCATGCCGGACTAGGATTATGTGTCGAGGAATCAGAAACCACTGACAAAATTGAAAAAAAAGACTTGGACTTTAGCGCAGTTGGCATTCCAATTGGGCTAAAATTTGATACAACAGATGAATACCTTGATCCCCAGAAAGGTATACGTTGCCAGGCGACGATAACTCCATATATTGGCCATCCCAACAACCTAACTGTCTTTACCGGAAAAGCATCAATGTACATCCCATTTAAGAAGAATGCATTTCGAAACTTTCTTGTTTTAGCTGTGTATTCCCGCTATGGCACGATATTCCGAAATAAAAATCACGATATCCCACGAGACAAATTATTTTTCTCAGGCGGCGCAAACTCGATCAGGGGATATGGATATCAAAAAGTAGGAGCATTTAGTGATATAGACGAAGGAGATGTAGAAAATATAGATAACAAACCACTAGGCAAGCCTCTCGGAGGTGAATCCGTCTTTGAGATTGGAGTTGAACCACGCATCAGGGTATCGGACAATCTTGGATTGGTAGCTTTTTTAGAGGGTGGAAATGTATATACTAAAAAAATGGCAAATCCTCTACGTAAATTACTTTTTGGATGTGGGATAGGTGTAAGATATTACACCTCTTTCGCTCCAATTCGTTTTGATATAGCGTTCCCAATGAAAATTCGAAAAACAAAACAGGGGAAGAAGGTTGATTCAATGTTTAATTTATACCTAAGCATTGGACAAGCATTTTGAATATATCTGCAATATTCGGCTATACTGTATATATGATGAGTTGGTTTGTGCGGACAAAAATATGTTTAAGGTTTCAGATAAATTTTCTTTCTTGTCAACTTTTTGCACTTTGTATTTTATATACAATTTTTGTTCTATTCTTTGCTTCGCAGTTGAGGATCATTTTGCAACATATTGCCGCCCAATATTCTTGTTAGGAGACGATTATTGGAATGCTATTGGAAAAATGTTTTGTTGCGGAATTGTCGCGCTATATATACAATGCTCGACAACGACAAAATCATTACATACGAACACCTTGAACCAGATAATGTATTTATTTTTCATCTTTGTTATTATTGTTCATATTTCGCAGGTGGTCAGTAACTACTTTAACGCACGCGCAACATTAGCAGATTTCTGGAGTTTGGCTATAAATATTTTTGCCGTTTTTCTCTATGTGTTGATTTCGTATATTACTGAAAAGGTCGAAGAAGTTAAAAAACGTACATACATGACTTTAGGAATATTTTGCACGTGCTTTGCGATTTCTTGCACTGTGGCTTCCTTCTACATGCCACGTTCAGTAATCAAAACTTTAAATCATGACAAAGAAACACTACTCTCCGTCCGAAAAACTATTGAGGCCCTTAAGGCAGGACCAGAAATACCGTCTGGATTATCAGACAATGTGAATGTCAAAGATGAAAATGGCAAACGTATCATCACTTATCAATTTGAAACAGACTTTGATGGACTTAAAGAAAATGGAAAGTTTACAAAGCGTTTAAGAAAAAGATTTGATTTTACGGCTGGTTTATTCAAAGAAGGTGAACAAGTCGGAACTGTTTTGTTTAAGAAGGGACAGCATACTCTGGATGTTGCGCTTCCGAAACAAAAACGTAGTAAATTACATGAGACAAGTAATTGATTTTGCATTGATCTGATCACTATCATATATTTCTCATTCAGAATAAATTTGCTCGTGGTAAAAGCAACTTCTCAATGGCATTGACTGATTTTGGAATTTTTGCAAAAAGGAGGATATCAAAATTTAATAGTTTATCGAGTGAATCTTTCATATTGCAGACATTTATTACAGATTGTACTGAAAGATTGTAGATCTTTTTTGGATGATGCCAATCAAGAGCCTTGAATATTTTTGAAAGTTGGTCTTTGTGCTATATTTTATTAGCAAAGAATTGATATCGATTTTGAAGCTAAACTGTGTTACTTGAACGATGCTATTCAGGAGTCTATAATCAGCTTTTCGTTGTGATTTGGCAATTCTGGAGATATTTCAATCCCAAGAGTTTTCAATTTTAATGTTGCGGGAGCAATCCTTTTTTCAATCAGCAAACTAATCTTACTAAATTCGTCATTATTTTTTTGCAATCTTCGTTCAAAATCCTTCGTATACCCTATGAGTTCCTCCAGATATTTATAAACATTTTTTCCAACTTCTCCAATCTTTTTTGCGTTTTGCGTTATAGCTTCCTGTTGCCAGGTAAATGCAACCGTCTTAAGTAAAGCAATTAACGTTATGGGGGTAGCTATGATTACTTTCTCATGTGTACCAAATTCTATTAACGTCGGGTCAATTTTCATTGCTGAACTGAAAAACGATTCTCCTGGAAGGAACATAATTACAAATTCCGGCGTCGGTGAAAATTGTTCCCAATACGCTTTCTGAGAAAGCATTCTAATATGCTTCTTAATTGCTTCTGTATGCGATTTATAATATTCCTTATCGCCGGTATTCACTGCCTGCATATATGCTGCAACTGGAGTCTTTGCGTCAACCACAATATTGCGTTTATTTGGCAAGCGTATGATCATATCTGGCCGGCGACGAGAATTTTCCTCCTGTTGTTGCTCGAAAAAATCACAATGAGACACCATCCCCGCAATTTCCACAACGCGACGCAGTTGCATCTCTCCCCATTGCCCCGTCATAGTGGGCGATGAAAGTGCCTTGTTCAAAGCTGAAGTTTCTTTCTGCAATTCCTGTTGAAAGACAATCATATCCTGAACTTGACGTCGTAAATCGCTATATGAATTTACCCGATCTTTTTCGATTTGTGTGATCTTGTTTTCAAAATTTTCTAGAGCACTTTTTATGGGGGATATCAAATTAAGAAAATTATTTTCCTTCTTATCTAGCTCCGCTTTTTCAACATGCAATACCTTATCAAATGTTTCTTTCGCTATGTTCAAAAAGTTTTGGTGATTTTTTAAAAGTATTTCATTAGCAATCATTTTAAATGATGTTTCCATATTCGTTTTTGCACTTAACAAGTCTTGATTAACTTGTAATTTAGATTTTAAATTTGCATTTTTTCTTATCAAGAAAGCAAAAAATCCGCACAGCGTTACAATCAGAATTATTGCTAGAATTTTTAACAAATCTGCATCAAACATATATGCTAACTCGGGAAAAACATTTGCTTTCACATTTTATCACATATAGCATCGTCAAATTTTGTGCTTCAATTCTATTCGTTTAAAAAATTTCGTATAGATCTTTTCAAAAAGTATCGCAAACATCCCGTGACCAAAAACATTTGAAGACGTCGCAATAGGGTCAAATAAGACATAAATTGCCGTGATGGCTGTAAGCATTTCTGGTGTAAATCCAAAGATGTTTTCGAATATCGGCACAAAAATTAGTGCACTTCCCCCTGGAATTCCTGCTGCAGCAAACTTCGCCATTACGCCATATACCGTAAAAATAAAATACTGCCCCATAGTTGGAAATTCGTATCCAAATGATATCATTAACGCTAATCCGATAATCGGTATCGCAAAACAATCTCCAAGTAAGTGCATGTTTGCAGTCGCGGGAACAACAAACTTTGCTAAATCCTTATTTTGCAAGTTTTTCTGGCTACCTTCGATAGTGGTTGGGATAGCTGCGGCACTCGACATACTGAATAATCCAATTAAGACGCTAGGTAACAGATTTTTAAATTTTAGCAACGTCTTTTTTAAACTTCGTTCAGACAGGAAAAACATCAAAGTAAACATATACCCATACGCCAAAATAGCTACAATTCCAAGCAACATGGCATATTCACGAATTATCAGTGTCAATGTCCCTTCGTATTGCATTTTAATTATAAACCCTAAGACAAACAGAGGTAACACTGGGCAAATTACTTTTTTTAATGCAAAATTAGCGATATTGTTCAGCCAAAAACTACATCTATCTATTGTGTCAGTCTTAAGAAAATTACCGATAATCCCGATTGCAACAGCAGAAATCAATGCAAGATCATTCCGTATCAGCGGAGAAATCCCAAGGTGCCAAGCTGGAATTAAGCTATTTTGAGGAGCTAATTTGGAAATCGTAACAATGCCTGTTTTTAAGATTGGAGCGGTAAATATATACGATATCCAAAAGCCAGCAAAGTTTGACAAGCAGACTAGCGGAACCAAACATAACACGACCTTGATAGATTCATTTTTTAAACTTAAAATTCCATTCAACACAAATGAAAAAATTATTAGAGGCAGAACAAATACTATCACGTCCTTCAACAAAAGGCTAATGGCGTATGCTTGCGTTTTGAGCGATAAACTTAAGGAATCTCCGAACAGTAACACGGACACAAACAGCACTAATACCAAAAACGGAAGATTCAACAATTTTCTCCAAATTGTAACCAACAACATACTTTTACAGAAACGCAATTATCGCTTAATACCGATATAGTGTGCCACAGGTTACCTAAATTATCAACTACAGGTAAGCTACAGTAGCGAGAACTATTTCCTCCAACCTCGCACAGAGGCGGGGATTGGTATGAATTTGCATACTCCCCCAAACTGTGGTAATCTATTTATTAGGTGGGATTGTTCCCAGTGGTTTTTATATGAAAGGAAAAGAAGATGATAAGTAAAAGTTATGTATTCGGGGGGGGGCTATTAGTTAATACTATA
>CACYDS010000005.1 GCA_902773285.1 uncultured Pseudomonadota bacterium
ACTTCGCCTCCCTTATGAGCTTGTATGCAAAAAAGTGTTGTAGAATGAAGCTGTGTATTGTACCCTTAGCTGGTAAGATGAATGCGGGTGTAGTTCAATGGTAGAACACAAGCTTCCCAAGCTTGTAGCGTGGGTTCGATTCCCATCGCCCGCTCCAATGCTTTGGTTTATATGATTTCATGTAAATTTCAGGTCCCCAGCGAGTTATTGGACAAGGTTGATATTCTTGGGGAAGAATGGCAATTTGATAACGCCTCAGTCTTTGAAAACGCTGAATTAGGATTTTCGGATAGACTAGATGAAAACGGGTTTCCCATCGCAAATTTTTTTGATATTGAAATTTTGGTTGATACCGAAGAAACAGCAAAGCAATTGCAACGTTTTTTATCAGAAAAATTTGGAAACGAAATACGTTTCTTTCATTATTCCACACTCAAAAATGAGAATTGGGTAAAAGCATACATAAACGAATTGAAACCTGTTATTTGCTCTAACTTTTACTTTTACAATGAGACCATTCAACCTGCGCCAAACCAGACAAAAACCGAAGATGCGCATCTAATTCCTATTAGATTGAACTCCGCCCTGGCATTTGGCAGTGGACATCACCAAACCACCCAAGCTTGCCTATTAAATATGCGCTATCTATTTGAACAGAACACTTATGATGTAAAAAACGTATTGGATATGGGGTGTGGCACCGGTATCTTGGGAATTTGTGCTATCAAATTATGGAATAATGCAAAACTTATTGGTATAGATATAGATGCCGAAGCGGTCAAAATAACGGCAGAAAATTATAGAGCTAATCAGATTAATGCAACAGCAATCGTAGGCAGTCGCCCACCACAAGAAGCAAACGACTTTGATTTGGTTTTTTGCAATATTTTAAAACAGCCTTTGCTGGATTTATGCAGAAACTTTGCTAGAGTAATGAAAACTGGCGCATACATCATCACATCAGGTTATATAACCTCACAAGAAACAGAAATCATCAAGGTATATACCTCTCACGGATTTGAAAGTATAAACAGAATACAAACTGATGATTGGCTTTCCATTATGTTTAGGAAAAATGAAATTTAAATTAAATTTGACAAAAATATCGAAATTTTTGTTAATTTTAACGATGTTATTCTGCACGTCATTTTTGAATTATTGTTTGCAACAAATACTTGGAGTTTGGTTTCTCCCATTAACCATTATCCCAATTTTTGTTGCTAGTTTTTTAGTATGGCAACTTCCATTGACTTCAATAATTTTTGCAGGCTTTCTGGACGACATCCTATTGAACGGCTTTTTAGGGCTATATCCCGCCATCTATGTTCTCGTGGAATATTTAATCTCTGAAAAATTTTCATCTTACCGAGATAATAAGTTAGTTATTTTGTCCTTCTTTTTATTATTTTTTGTGATGAATTTCGTTGAATATACGATTAGGAATATGTGATATGAAATTCGAAGTACATCAAGATCAGAACACTTTTGCAATATGAAATAGGAACAATTTTGTTAAAACTGTGTCAAATATGCAGGACAATATGGATGCCGCCTTGCTGCTAGTTGTTTTGTTTCACCTGTCCTTAACCAAACATATAGTCCTCTTGGATAAATTCTAGGCTTCCATTTTTCAGAATAAAAATCTTTTTTTATTAAATTGCCAGAAAAGCCAAGATTACGCTGTATCGCGAAAGATAATCGCCTCGCCTTTCTGAGAGATGACGCAAAAAAATTGGAATCTTCGATAAAACAAACAACCTCACTATTCGGAATAAACACTATATCCGGACGATCCCGAATAATCCAGAAAAAAAGCCCGCAAGATACTGGAATAATCCCACAAAAACGCATTTTGCCTTTCAAAAAACACAAAATTATTCCTCCGGAAATAATGGCATATAATGCTGAAATTTGTGGCGATTTTACCAGCAAGTTTGAGCCCGGAATTTCAGAAACCCAACTTAGAATCGCGTACAACTTGTTCAGAATATATGCTAAAACTTCAATCGGGAAATTGGTAACAGCCCCAAACATAAGAGAAAATAGCCCCACAGGAATTACCAAAAAACTAATTATAGGTATAGCAATCAAGTTTCCCAACATTCCCGATAAACTCAGGCGATTAAATACCGCAACTGATATCGGTAAAGTCGCGATAGATGCTATTAACGTAGTAACAAGTGTAGACAAAATGTAAAAAAACACCTTACCTAAAATTCCGCAGTCTTTTATTTTAAAATTGTTAATTTTATATTGGAATGATTCATAAAAAGAAATCAGTGCAACCACAGCACAAAAAGACAGTTGAAAACTCACTAGAAAAATAGCACCAGGATTAAATAATAGAATCACAAATCCGGCTGCCGCAACACTTCGGAGGGACAGAACGCCTCGCCCCAAAATAATCCCCACCAGGAAAACACTTGTCATAATAAATGCCCTTGTGGCAGAAGGAGAAAAACCAGACAAAGCAAGGTATAACAAAGTTGCTGGAATTGTAATTATTGCCGCTACTCTTTTTGCCGAAAACGTTTCGCAAAAGTAACTTAAATACTGCAAGATTTTATATAATGTGAAAAATACAACCGATGCCACGATTGACATGTGTAGCCCGGAAATAGCAAGTATATGCGCAGTGCCAGAATTTATGAATTTATCCCGGACATCGGGTTGTATCGCGGACTTATCTCCAGTCAATAATGCGCTAGCTATAGCACCAGCACTACCATATTTTGACATCTTGCTCAGGGTAACTTTAGTTAATTCACGACGCATTTTTGCAAGTTTGCTAGCACAATCATCATTCGTTTGCCCTAATTTTTCAATATTGTATACAATCCCAGTCGCATCTGTGCCTACCAACGCATTGTATTGGAATTGATCAAATGTTCCCGGCATTGCTGGTGGTTTAAAAGGCATAAGCTTTCCTCGTATCCTCACGATATCGCCCGGTAATATCCCATCACTCATTTTCACAGAACAAGTCATCTTTATCGTCTGAATAAAATTAAGATTTTTGCTCTTCACATCCTTAAAACTCACACGTCTCATATTCTTCATAACTGGATGAGTGTCATCCATGGACGACACAACTGCAGTAAATTCGACATTCGTGCACTCCTCTGTAAGAAATCTTTTATGCGTCAATAAATTGGTTTCTAAAATCCCGCCTGTCTGGACAATATAAACCCCCAATCCAAATAGCAATACTGAAAACGCAAATATCTTTGATCGCCTATAGAGGAAAATAGTAACCAAAATTGTAGATATATTAAAAATCCAAATGTGCCCCCAATGAAAAAACGGAAAAAACACACCAAATATTATTCCTATGCCCAAAATAACCGGCGCAAAAAGAGGTAATCTTTCTCTTTCAGAGAAAAATAAATCACTGAATTTCATGCAACCCCCTCCCCCAACGCTGATACAAAATTTTACTTCTTTTTGAAAATCGTATTGTTTTCGTTAAAACATGGCAGCTCGCATGATGTTATATTCCCGTATTCGTCTCGTATGAAGTAGATATATTCATCCTCTTCGTAGAATGAAGACATCAAATCCATGCCATTAAAAGCAAAGGTATCTCCATTCACGTTGAATAATTTCGCTTTACGTATACCATTTGAAATAACTAATTCATCCCCCTCTAAAGCAATAGTTATGTCTCCATATAGTTCACTCGTATAAGTTCCCGTATATTTGTCCGGTTTGCTCATGGCAATCGGGGGCCTCTTCACCACGTTCTCAACATAATTTGTGTGTTTTTCCCTAAAATAATTTATTGATTTTATATCTTCTTCAACCCAATCAATTTTTGAAAAATTGAATATTCTGTCCAATACAGCATGAACCGCGTATTCACAAAATCTAGTCATAGCAACTCCGCCTAGATTACAAGAGACTCCCACAGCTATATCATCCTCCAACGAAAGGGCAAAAAATGCCGTAGAGCCACGTATGCCCCCCATATGAAAAAATATTCTGTGCGGTTTTTTACCTTCGTCTGCATACATGGCATTAAAAAATCCCATCCCGTAATGCATATCTTCGCGCGGATATCGTGACTTCACAAAAGTAACATCATGATCCTTAATTCCTTTCACAGTAACGATATTCGATATCAACTTAGAAAAAGTTTTCTTGGAAATTATCTGCATGCCATTATAAGTCCCCTGATTCGCAAGCATCTTTAACCATTTTGCAAAATCCTCTGCAGAAAAACTTATGCCAGACGTTGCGGGAAATTTATGATAAAAACCATCATGTTCCAAATGCACAACTTCACCTAGGTATTTAGAATGAATATCGGCTACTTTTTTGGTTTTGTGCGAAATAGCCTCTGCAATTAAATTCCAGCATGTTTTCAGTACCCCTATATGCTGGCAATCATATAAAAATCTGGATATCAGATACTTTAGATATCCAATTTTGCTCGTCTCTGCATCCAATCTGATTGCGCTCGAGTTTTTCATACCCATCTTATCAAAGATATATTTTTGGACCAGATCTTCATATTTTTCGCCAGTTGCGCGCTCTAAAACTATCCCGACAATGCCATACACAACATTCTGATATCCATAAAATTTCCTAAATTCACCAGGCTTTTGTTTTAAATAACGAAAAGCCCTCAAAATTTTTTCGTTATCGTAGTCAGCTTTAAATAGAGTATCTGCAGAAAAATGCTTCAATCCAGAGCTATGAGATATCAAGTCTTGGACGGTGAATTCATTCGATACCTTTTCATTGCAAAGAAAAAATTCTGGATAATATTTTCTTACTTTATCATTGAAGGCAATTTTCCCATCATCCACCAAGGCGCCGACCAAAACAGCCGTAACATTTTTAGAAACAGATGAAACAGAAAACAAAGTCTGGGTATCCACATCTTTTGGCCGATATCCAGAAATAGCTGTTTTGCCAAATGCCTTATAGTACAAAATCTTGTCCTTTCTCGAAATCGCTAGAGTAGCGCCGGGTATCTTAATTTTTTTTAAACCACTAGCAATGACTTGCTCCATCTCTGGTATTTTGCGCAAAATCTCTTCATCAGAAATTTTCTCCTCCTTCAGATTCTCAGAAACAACTTCGTGTTTGGCATTTTCTGCCAAAACTACACAGTGTTGAAAATTTATCTCTAAAAAGAGAAAAAACACTAACAAATTTCTGGATAACTTCAACATTTTCCGACGCCATTTAACGTTTCTTTAACTATCAACAGTATACCTTTTAGTAAAGGGCCTATGTTAAAAATTTTGGTTTCTAGAATGTTTGGCGGAGTAAAAATAACTTTGATATTGTGCTCAACAATGATTGTATGTTGTGTTTTATTTATATCATATAATGAATATACAAATCGATATTCATTGTTAACAACTAACGAAAATTCCATTTATATTTTTGACAAAAAAAGTACCGTATTGAATAAATGTGACGCAAAAGGATGCTCGATAATAGAAACAAAGCTGCCAACAAAAATGGAAATGTCATTTGCTCCAGCATTTCAACAAAGCAAGATGTTTGATAGCAATCCTCCTATGACTCAATCTATCAACGAAAAAATACCGCAAACCCCTTCTGCAAAAGCTGAAACAACGCCATCTAATGCACAACAAGAGCCATCACCAACCGTTGAAGCACAACCAGTGGAGAATAACGCAAAATCGGATAATATGAAATCGGAAACGGAAAATACAAAGGAAAAGAATGATAAAAAAACAGAAGAAAAAACGGATGGCTCAAAATCAGAACAATATAGTTCCAATTCGAAGTCAGAAAAAGATGAAGAATTCGTAGAATAGCCGCCCATAAAAAACAACGCAATGCGGATTTCCATATTCAGCAGCGCGCATTGCATTAACAAAATTCCTCGAAAAATATCCCAATAATATGATGAACAAGCCTGGCAACGTCCTACTTTCCCCTATGCATAAGCAAGAGTATCATCGGCGCAGGATGGTTTCACTATCGAGTTCGGAA
>CACYDS010000006.1 GCA_902773285.1 uncultured Pseudomonadota bacterium
AAATATCTGATTTATAAGGTGTAAGGTTGGATTGTCAGCTGGAAGATGCGAAATGATGCTTGGCAAGCCCATTACAATGCAAGATATCAGTATCGTCTCCTTTGTGTGTTGATCTATGATACCATGCTCACGATGTTTTAAAATCTCTGGTCCAAATTAACGGCATCATTATTGAAACAACGGTTGCTGACTTGTTATTTTCAAAACTTTTTACGTAAATCCACAAATGGAGAAAGATTCTTATGAAAGAGGTAAAAATAAACAAAAGAAGGTTATTTACCTGGCTAGCAATTTTGACGTTATGGTTTATTTCCTACTTCAGCATATGTATTATGGGCACACAGAAAGTAGTTCCAATTAGTGTACCAATTCTCAGTATTAAGACAGTTTTCAGTACCTTGATTGGCAATTTGAAAACTGTAGGTTTAGCAGAATCCCTCATTGCTGCAACTACACTATATCTGATAACACGAGAAGTTTGGCAGAAAAATGTCAATGTAGAGGCGCTCCTCTTATCACTGGTCTATAGTGTTTTCCTTCTAATCGGGTTTAGTTTTAAGCATCTTGGGAACTTCGGTTTTTTCTTTTCATCTGTTAATCAGTTTTTAGTAGCTGGAATATGTTTCTTGGGAATCTCTTGCACGTTATATGGAATAGTAAAAATATGCTTGCGCGTATTGGATCAGTATAGAATCAGAGTGCAATCGAAAGATATAATGTCAAAGATTGATGCTACGGTTTGTTTCTTTTCGATGCTTGTTCTGTGGATTGTCTTTGAAGTCGTCTTCTTCCCGGGAAGCGTTCCACATGATGGGCGTAGACAGCTTATAATGTACGAGGGTTACAGGATCATGTCGACGCATGATTCCTATGCCGGGACATTACTTGTTGGTTTCTTATATAGTATTGGTAAAACTCTGTTTACAGACAAGTATGCCACGTTATTCTTTGTTCTATTACAAAACATCGTTAACGCAGCGGTTTTCACATCAATAACAAGTTATATTGGGTCAACTGATAAACGCATTGGTTTTTTTACGTGGTTGTTTTATTCAATTGTGCCAATATGGTGGATTTTTAACCAGACGGTAATTAAAGATACCTTGTTTTTTGGTATGTTTGCTTACTTCATATTACAAGTTATAGTAGTATACCAAGAGCAAGAATCAAAGATAGATTGGTTACATCTCGTCAAGCTCTCCATTAGTGGGCTTTTGACTTGTGTTTTAAGGAATAATGGTATGTATGTCATTCTTCCATTTATTGTGATTTTGTGGTTGCAATCACAAAATAGAAAACAGTTTGTCATTGCTGGAGTATTCCTGATTACGACAGCCTTGTTCTTTCAAGTGATACTTCCTAAAATTGATAGAGTGCAAAAGGCAAGCGTTTGGGAAATGTACTCTATACCATGTCAACAGATAGCACGTAGTGTGGTGGAGCATGAAGAAGAAATGACTTGCGAAGAGAAGGCGATGATAGATGTATTCTTCCCGCTTGAGGAATGTAGAAATGCTTATAAACCAGGTATATCAGACAATATTAAGAATAAAGCAAAAATCAGCAACCCGAATGCAGACGAAATGAAACAATTCTGGGCTTTATGGAGGTCATTATTCAGACAGTATCCCAGAACATATATTGTTGCTTCTTTTAACCATGTATGGGGATACCTCGATCCTTTTTATATTACAAAAGATCAATTACAGTATAATTTCTACAACAAATCAGCATTAGGCGAAAAAGATCGCGCTGTGACATACTCACAATACGTATTCAGTGAAGATATACAAAACATTGTAAAACAATATGCATATATGTGGAATAAAATCCCGTTGCTCCAGCTCTTTGTAATGCCAGGATTCTATTTATGGCTCACAGTTTTTTTCGTAATCGATTTATTGTTTCAAAATCGCAAGCGTGATATACTGTTGCTTGTAGCACCAATTCTGTGTATTTTGATTTGTTTTGTATCTCCAATAAATGGGTATCTCCGATATATGTTGCCTGTCTGTGCAGTCATACCGTTATACTTTATACTGGTTCTAAATAGTGTCTGCTACAAGCAATAGAATTGTTTAAGAAGTCAAGGTGACTGTGAAAAAGAGCCTGTAAACTGATGAATACCAAGGTCTTCTGTGATAAGATAACAAATCATAGGAGGCCTGATGGAAATGGCAAACAAGAAGAAAGAAATATTCAAACCGGGTCCCATGACAGAGGGAAAGCGGAACATCATCCAGGGGCTGTTGCAGGAGTATAACATCGAAAGTGCAGCAGATATCCAAGAAGCCTTGAAAGATCTGCTCGGGGGAACGATCAAGGAAATGATGGAAGCCGAGATGGATGA
>CACYDS010000007.1 GCA_902773285.1 uncultured Pseudomonadota bacterium
AAAAACTTGACGGATTGTTAAAACGTGAGGGGCGCTTTGAGTTAGCACAAAACTGCTTTGATTTTCTTGAAACTAGGGTTCAGTTAGACCTAATGGCTGGAGAGAATTACGACATTTTCGCTCATGGAGACTGAACTATGGATGGCACTAATTTTTTGGACGAAGCTAGGCGTGTAGTTCGGGAAGAAGCAAGAGCTCTTCAAATTTTGTCCGACAATTTGCCGCTGCATTTTAGTGATGCGGTTGATGCCATAGCAAGTTCCCAAGGTCGGCTAGTTGTATCAGGTATAGGAAAAAGCGGGCATATAGGACGCAAAATATCATCTACAATGTCATCATTGGGGCAAAAATCTTTTTTCCTGCATCCAAGTGAAGCGCAACATGGTGACCTCGGAATGTTGGATTCTCGTGATATTTTGTTGTTGATTTCGTATTCCGGAGAGGCAATTGAATTGTTGCCAGTAATTGATTTTGCGAAACGTTTTGGTAATAAGATTATATCCATTTCAAAAAATGAAAATTCCACTTTAGCAAAAAATTCAGATATACCACTGATTTTGCCTAACCTAGGGGAAGCTGGTTCATTTGGTATTGCTCCAACGATTTCATCAACTAATACACTAGCTCTTGGCGATGCCTTAGCTATGGCACTTTTGTCGTATCGTGGATTTAGCAAAGAGCAATTCAAAATATTACATCCAGGAGGAGCACTTGGTAGAGGGTTATCGTTAATTTTTGACATAATGCATCGCAAGATACCTATTGTCAAAGTTAGCGACAATATGCAGAATGCGCTGATAGAAATGACTAAGTTTGGTTTTGGGTGTGTCGGAGTTATTAACAGCAAAACTGAACTTGTGGGGATTATAACCGATGGTGATCTGCGTCGTAGAATGAGCCCAGATCTCCTTACGAAGCGCACCATTGAAGTTATGACAGCAAATCCGATTTCGGTGAGCAAAAATATCACGGCTTCTGAGCTTCTTCGTACAATGGAGGAAAAAAAGATTACCAACGTTTTTGTCGTAAATGAGGACAACGAACCAATTGGATTAGTTCATATTCATGATCTTTTGACCAGAAAAATAATCTAAATTTTTGTCACAGTTATTATATTTTTCAAAAATTGTGCATGGTTATTCGAATGAAGGTAATGGTCTTCATATTCAATAATGTTCATTAATGGAAATTTTGTCGAGCCAATTAAATTTCCCATACGCAGCAGATAGCTTCTTTGTTAATTTGTTATCAAATCCACAATTTCAAATGAAATTTGAAGAAGCGTCATAAATATTGTACACTTTTCGCGGAAGTTTACGCATTTAACGAATTGGTAGATGATGCGAGCAATTATCGGATACTGTGTTTTTCTTGTTGCCTCTATGTTTTTAGCGGACAAATTAACTGTAAAATTCAATCGAAACTGGAAGCCGGTTTTGTTTGGAATAGTGCTGCAATTTGCTGTAACATTTGCATTTACGAACCTGCCAGCTTGTGTTTCGGCAATTGAATGGATTGCGGGGGGAGTTATGAAGCTCAAAGATGCGACTATTGAAGGAACGAAATTCTGTTTCGGCTATATCGGTGGTGGGGATGTGCCGTTTGATATAAAGGAAGATAGTAATGCTTTTGTTTTTGCATTTCAAGTGCTCCCTACAATTATCTTGGTTAGCACCTTGGCCGCTACCTTGAGATATTTAAGAATTTTGCCAATTGTATCTAATGTCTTTGGGTATATATTCAAGCTGGTGTTTAAGGTAAAGTCGTATATTGGTATGGTAGCTGTGGCAAAGATATTTGTTGGGCAACTGGATGCTCCTCTTTTGATAAAAAACAAATTAAACACATTGCCAAGATCCGAAATGTTTGTCGTGTTAACGTTAGCATTTGCTACGGCTTCTGCTGCGGTTATGCCAATATATTCGAGTGTTATAGAGTCGGTTTGTCCTGATGCCATGAAGCACATAATAATATCATCGGTATTAGGGGTAATATCGGCGCTGATTGTTGCATCAATAGCAATGCCAAATGAAGATAGTCCCGCAAGCAATATGTCAATAAAAGAAAAATCCGAACATACAGGTTTTATGGACGCTGTATCACGAGGGCTGCTTGATGGTTTTACTGTATGGTGGTGCGTGGTTGGGTCCCTCATTGGAACAGTAGCATTGATCGCTTTGATAAATTATATACTTGCTTTGTTGCCAAATTGCGCAGGAGAACCGATTACTTTACAACGGATATTTGGCATATTTATGTATCCATATGCTTGGTTGATGGGAATACCTTCACAGGATATAACTTCTGTGTCCCAAATAATAGGAACGCGTCTAGCTGTGAATGAAACTATAGCGTTTTTTGATTTAGCAAAAGCAACAATTTCCCCAGAAAGCGTTGTGAAGACGATTTATGCAATAAATAATTTTGGGAATTTTTCTGCTATTGGGATAACTGTTGCTGGGTTATCAGCTATGTCTCCTGGGCAAAAGCATATTTCCAGTATAATCTGGAAAGCCTTTATAGGTGGTTTTTTAGCAACCGGATTGACAGCATCAATAGCAGGAATTTTCTTTTAAAGACAAGGTGGTAATTTTATGATAACGAAGGAATTTTTACAGCATCCTGATGCCTGGAGAAATGAGGGGATATATAAAAAGATATACGAATATTCGATTGAAAATCCTGAAAAATATTGGGAAGCGCAGATTGATAGGTTATCTTGGACACAAATTCCAACAATAACCATGCAAAAAGGAGAAAAAGGAACAACTTTGTGGTTTCCTGATGGAAAAATCAACGCTTGCTATAACTGCGTTGATCGACACGCTCTAAAGCATCCTGAAAAGACAGCAATTATTTGGCAAAGTGAAGATATATATAAATTCGAAACGATAACATATAAGCAGCTACAAGATAATGTGTGTAAATTTGCAAATTTGTTGAAAAAGCATGGGTTAACCAGCAATGATTACGTGACAGTGTATATGCCTATGGTTCCGGAGGGGGTATACGCGTGCCTCGCCTGCACTAGGTTGGGAATTCCGTATACGGCGGTTTTTGCAGGATTTTCGCCAAGTGCCGTTGCACTACGGATGAATGATTGCAATTCTAGTTTCGTAATTACTTGTGATGGAAATGCCCGCGGTGGAAAGATTATTCGATTAAAAGATAATATTGATAAAACACGGAAGTTGTGTAATCGAGACGTCAAAGCGCTAGTAGTGCGACGCCAGAATATCGATATAACTTGGGATAATGTGTTAGATATAGATTATTACCAAGAAGTTGAGAATATGTCGACTGAGTGTGAAATCGCAGATACCGATGCAAATTCCGAGTTGTTCATTCTCTATACATCTGGTTCCGTCGGAAAACCAAAGGGTATAACGATGAGTACTGGTGGCTTCTTGCTGTTTTCTAGCATTACCGGAAAATATTTCTTCAATCAATTTGATGGCGAAATATTTTGGGGCTCTGGTGATATCGGATGGATGGGCGGACACGCATACGCTCTATATGCGGCGTTGTGCAATGGTGTAACCTCTGTGTTTTACGAGGGCATTCCAACGTATCCACGCAAGTCGATCTTCTGGGAAATAATCGATAAACATAAAGTTACTTCATTTAATACTGCGCCAACGGCTTTGCGGGCCATGATGAAGAACGCAGAGGAAACGTTGGCTAATACTTCCCGTGATTCGTTGAAATATCTCGGTGTTTTCGGAGAAATACTAAACAGAGATGCTTGGTATTGGTATTTTAACGAAGTTGGCAGAGGGCGTTGTCCTATAGTAAATATGTGGGGGCAAACCGAGCTTGGTGGCGTCCCTACAGCTCCATTGAGTTGTCTGGAAGATATGAAGACGTATGGACATATTGGGCGACAATTTTTTGGATGTAAGCTGATTTTGAAGGATGAAGATGATAACGATATAACGACTCCTGAAAAAACAGGGGCAATGTTTATAAAATACCCATTGCCAGGCATGTTGATTAAGATCTTTGGGGCTGAAAATGCACTTGAAAAAACTTACTACTCGCAATCAAAAGACGATATCTATTGCACTGGTGATGAGGCGTATTTCGATTTTGATGGAAATTTTTGGATAACCGGACGTATAGATGATGTACTCAACGTTTCTGGACACAGAATAAGTCCGATCGAAATAGAGGAGGTTATCGCTGGCTCTGACGTGGTTGCCGAAGTTTCGGTTGTTGGATATCCGCATGAGATAAAAGGGGAGGGCATATACGCGTTCGTTGTCCTCAAAAAAGATATAACCGAAGAACAACGAGATAACGCAAAAGCGATAATAGCTGAGCGAGTGAAAAATATAATAAGCCCGATAACGCGTCCTGACATTATTTCTATAGTCAACGATTTGCCAAAAACGCGTTCAGGAAAGATTATGCGCCGAATACTACGTAAAATCGCAGCAAATGACATAAAAGATTTCGAAGACCTTACAACAATCTCAAATCCAGACTGTATACAAGAAATAATTAAGATGACGCAACTATAATCCGTTATTCTTCAGATAGTCGACAAGTTCTCTGAGAGCTTGTCCTCTATGGCTAATCTTATTTTTTTCTTCTATGGAAAGCTCTGCAATGTGTTTTCCATCCGGATGTAAGAAAATGGGGTCATACCCATGTCCATTCTGTCCATGAGGTTTAAAGGCAATTCGTCCTTCAAGATATTTCTCGAAATAATGTTCTCTTCCGCTTTTATCGATATAACAAAGACAAGTAACGAAATGGCAAGTGCGCTTGGACAAATCAGTAATGTTTTTCATTTTATCCAACAAAAACAAACACCTATCTGCATCTGTCTTGTTTTCTCCAGCATATCGCGCTGAATATATTCCAGGCTCGCCATTCAGCGCATCGACGCATATGCCTGAATCATCCGCTAAGACAGGTTTATGCGCCAGCTTATATACTGCCATTGCCTTTAAGAAAGCATTCTCTCTAAATGTTTTTCCTGTTTCTTCAATATCTATTTCTACGCCAGCTTCTTTTTTTGAGACAATATCCACATTCTTTAAGAAACTTAAACACTCCTTTATTTCGGCGATCTTTCCTCTATTATCACTACAAATGATAATTTCGTGTTTATCCATAGACGTATTCCTAAATTCTATTTGCCTTCATAGTACCAAATTTTTAGTTTATCATTCACAAATCACAACTTTGTGCTTATAAAAAGATATGTAATTCGCTCGGTTTTGCGGAAGAGCTTGTTGTTATTCAACAACGAAAGAACGATCTGATGACTATAGAATAGGTTTCATATTAAAAAAAATTGTGATATCCTTTCAATAGGAACTTTGGTTATAGCGATGTTGTTTATGAATAGAAATATGAAAATGTTATGTCTGGCTAGCACCTGTACAGTTTTGGTTCAGATTGCTAATGCTGGTGATAGTGCTGGTGGTGATAGACTTCAGAATTATGTTAATAAGGTAGACGGTTTACCTGTCAAAAACGATGAGGATTTTAAGCACTTGATGATAGTTAAGAGCTGGCAAAATGCCGCTTTTGAAGTAATTGCAAAAAAGGGATCTGACGAGGAGAATTCTTTTATAATGGACCAACGCTATGATGACTCTATTTTTGCTGTAATTTCCAAAGCAATAGCTGATTGCCTTCAGAAAAAAAATGAGTTTGCAAAATTTTGGGATGGTGATAGTGGCGCTAGTAAAGCAATGGCTGATATTGACAAGAAGAATGAAGATAATGAAGATAATGAAGGTAACATAGGTGTTGCAAAATGGCAGTATTGGGTCAAGCATTTTGTGACATTTGATGTAACTCCAAAAACAAAAACCTATAGCAGAGCAAACTGGAACGCATTTCTACTTTATAACTATTTAAATTGGAAACTACATTTCGATGGTGACTTGGTGGACAAGCCTGACGATGATGAGGCAGTATGGCTAATAGATAAGATTGCAGACAGGACTAAAACGACATATCTTTCAAAAGGCTTAAGTTTATCAAAAGCAGAAGTGAAAGAGGCTGTGAAGTGGATAGACTTAGCTGCACTAGACATAAAGAAATATATAGAGGAATTAGATCTGGACAATTACTTAACCGAACTGCGTAAAGCGAAATTGACAGCATCAGCAAGCGGTGGTCAGCTTATGCCTAATAATGTGCTAATTCGAAACGAGGATAGATTTGCTACGCACCGAAAGAAAATTAACAGCAAGTCTAGGAGCTATGTTTCGGGACAATTTATCGTAAGTCGGAAGGATTACTCAAAGCGTATGAAGTCCTCCCAAATTCATACTCAGTACAAATTGGGCCAATCGGGTAATGTATTAGTCAATTTGATTTCTGGTGACGAATACGATGAACGCAAGAAGCAATGCGACGTGCAGAAAGAGGAACGGAACAATAAAGATAATTTAAATATAAAT
>CACYDS010000008.1 GCA_902773285.1 uncultured Pseudomonadota bacterium
TATAGTATTAACTAATAGCCCCCCCCCGAATACATAACTTTTACTTATCATCTTCTTTTCCTTTCATATAAAAACCACTGGGAACAACCCCACCTAATAAATATACTAACATATTTTTGGGGAGTATGCAAATTTAGTTTGGTGATTAAATGATACTGTGCCTGTCATAGTCAGCGCCTGAATGGCTCTGAGCATATGCGGACCTTGACCGGCTTTAAGGGGGGCGCGAGGTGGTAAAGTTATGAGAATACCACATCGCGCCCCCCATAGTTATATTTTTGGACAATGGAGATAAATGTATCGTACAATCTAATCGAATTGATTATTAGATGTGCAGTTTTTGCGTTATGAGTAACTTTGATAACATAACAGTTGCCGCCGGACTTATAAAACAAGTGGTATCTCAAATAGAAACACTAGAAGAACAAAAAGCTACCATTTTGTCTGATATACGTGATACTTATGCGGAAGCAAAAGCGCAAGGTCTAGATATAGCGACACTAAAGCAGTTGATAAAACTCCGCAAAAAGAAAAAAGAAGAGGTAGAAGAACAAGAAGAGCTCTTGGAAATATACCGTCGAGCTCTTGAACAATAACATTGTATTGAATTGAAGACTTTAGAATTACTTTTGTATGCAACCGTTTGTGTTTCCGGACTAATATTGACGTTGCAAGATTTAAAGTCACGAAGTGTGACTTTTCTTCCTTTATTCAGTTTTCTTACCTCTAGCGTTCTTATTGGAATCATTAATACCAATTTTGCCTTTATCCCCATTATTGTGTTTACTCTCGTTGGTATAACTTTTTATCTATGGAAAAAAAGTCAAGCTTTTGGAATAGCCGACTATATCGTAGTTTGTGCCAATTCTTTTTTAATTAGTGATACCAAAAGTCCTTTTTTTATAATTCTTTGTGGCATATTTGGAATATTGTTATCTATTATCTTACATAAAGATAAAATCCCATTTATTCCCGCAATATTAATTTCTACTCTAGTAGTCGTACTGATATTGCAGTAAGCAGCTATTTACGCCTCAATCTAACCCCAAATGAACCACTTTCCCCCATAACATCCTTTATCCTAAAAAAACCGACAATAAATTCCGGATGAGAACTTAGCCATAATTCTGTAGCAGATTTGACTATCCCTTGCCCCTTGCCAGTAATCACTAAAATATCATATACACTACTCAAAATACATTTAGCACAAAACGTCGCCAGTGTTTCGTCAATTTGGCGAGTATATCCATGCAAATCAATGGTTCTTTTGGGGATAAATTTTTTAATTTCTGCTTTGGATAAAAGCACTACATTAAGATGCTTCCTAGGCACTCGAGCATTTAAAACTGACATTACAGAATCGACTTTATGAACGGCTGCTCTCGCAAACGTTTTCGACAGTTCTGGGGCTAACAAATTAGAGTGGTCCAATTTCCTCACAGTCTTTCTAAATTCTTTCCAAAGACTGTAATCGCCATCAAATCTCATTTTGCACTCCAAAAGGCTGATTGCTATTGCAAAACCCGAAACCTAGCACTTATGGCTGCTACATCTCTGTCCTGACCAGGTTCATACAGCTTTCGCAAATGCAACACAACCAGCCGTATTCAATTGTAGCATATGTTTGATTGCAAAAACTGAAAATATTTCAGACATTTTGCCGCTTGGAAGAGAAAAATATATTAAGAAAAATACAGTATTTTCTTCTCTCTGTGATGAAGCAGGACAAGAACAACAATATTGTCGTTTTTTGAATTCAAATTTCAATGAAACTATATGAATATGCCAGAAAAAGGTGCAATCTACCAAAGCGAAAATGAATTGCTATACGCATATACAATCAAGAAAATTGTGATTTCAATGCTACTTGGTAGCAAGATACTGTTCTTGATACTGTTGCGCTTTCATTACCGCATCCGGCGTCGGCATGCGGACTTTATTCATCATTGTGACTTTTTTATTTTGTGCTACTTGTCCTAATATCGGTACGATCATTCCTAATGGCTTACGCTGAGGCTTTTTTTGAGGTGTCTCTTTCGTCTTTTGTTCAAATGTCAAATATCCCACAAATGATCCAGAAATAAAAAACAGCAAACTGCAACCAACCAAACCAAAAACCAAAATCCATTTTTTCATATCAGTTCCTCATATATGGGCGCCAATGTTCCTAACAATTTCATGCGCCCATTTTGATATACTTCCTGCACCTGAAAACAGAATTATGTCGTTCGGTGAAAGTGAGATATTTTGCAATATATCTTGGATTTCCTGCTGATCTTGTGCAAACAAAACATCCTTACCCTGCGATTTTAGGTTTTTATACAAATCATCGGCAGTAATCGGAGCGGTTTCTATATCATCGGCTTTATATACCGAAGTTATCACTATCTTATCTGCTAAATCAAAGCAGCGACAGAATTCATCGAATAAAGTATTCAGACGGGTAAATCTATGAGGTTGATGTATTATAACAACCTTCCCATTAACCTTCTGCTTAGCCGAATTTAATAGTGATTTTATTTCAGTTGGATGGTGTGCATAATCATCAATTACCAATGTATCACCAATCGTACCAACTTTCGTAAAACGACGATTAACGCCAGTAAATGAAGATAATGTAGCTTTAACTATCTCTATGTCAATTTCAAGTTCATTTGCCATAGCAATAGCTGATAGCGCATTTTTGATATTATGATCCCCTAAAAGTGATACCGATACATCTTTAATAACTTTGCCATTATGGTTTACATCAAATGTTGCTCCATTATCAGTTTTTCTGATATTTTCGGCTCTAAACATCGAATTTCGTTCTATCGAATAAGTAACAATCTTGCGATCATTCATATCATTTACAATGTCAGCAATGTTTGGATCATCTATACAGACAATTCCGGCTCCATAAAAAGGTAGATTGTTCAGAAAAGTCTTAAAGGCATTTTTCAAATTTTCAAAATTACCGTAATGGGGTATGTGTTCTTTGTCAATATTGGTTATTATTCCAATCGTCGGAAAAAATTGGGTAAAACTGCCATCAGATTCATCAGATTCAATAACAACCCAATCCCCACTTCCTAATTTCGCATTAGTATTATACGAATGAATTATCCCGCCGTTTACGACAGTTGGATGAAATGCTGCCATTTCCAAAATCGATGCACAAAGCGAAGTTACAGTGGTTTTTCCATGTGAACCAGACACTACAACAGATTTTTTAAATCTGACTATTTGCGATAACATTTCTGCTCTCTTAAAACATGGAATTTTTAATTCTCTGGCTCTCAGCAATTCCGGATTATTTTGTTTAATCGCAGAGGAATAAACAATTACGTTTGCATTACTAACATTTTCAGCACTATGTCCAATAAATGCCCTTATTCCAAGACGTTCCAATCTATCGATATTTTGTGAACGAACTTTGTCGCTGCCCTGCACAGCGTAACCAAGCGAGTGCATAATCTCAGCAATCCCGCTCATTCCGATACCGCCAATTCCGATAAAGTGTATTACCTCTCTGCCATTACTAATTGCGAACATAACTTCCCCTCTAATCTAATGTGTTCATTGTAACGTTTCTTCAATATAGTCCGCAAACTTTTTAACTGGCTCACGAATCCTTAATAATTTTAGATTTTTCGATATTTGCGGCATTTTTTCGTTTATGTCTATTAAAGTTTTGACCAACTTACTCTTGGTTAATTCTTTTTCCCGAATAACCACGCATGCTCTATGATTTTTCAAAAACTTGGCATTCTCAAGCTGATCACCATTTATCGAGTTTTCGTACGGTATTAAAATCGCTGGTTTCTGAAAACCTATAATTTCGAAAATGCTAGATGCTCCCGATCTTGAAATAACCAAGTCTGATCGCTGATATATTTCTCCAATATTTTTAAAAAACTCCCGCACTACGCAGTCAATCCCAGCAATAGAATACGCCTGATTTATTTTTTCAATATCATTTTTTCGTCCCTGATGAAAAACTTTTATATCCTTAGTCTTTGCAAGTTCACATATAGCATCGACGATGACTTCCGAAAATACCTTTGCGCCTTGACTCCCACCAAAAATCAGGATCGTAAATACTTGTTTGCTCGGCTTTTTGATACCGTCATATAGTGATTCAAACCGCGTTGGATTACCGACGCATTTTGACTTTACAGTAAATATCAGCCTATTTGTTTTGGGGAAAGATGTAGCAATTATTGTAGCTTTTCGAGATAAAAGCGCATTTGCCTTACCAATGACAGCATTTTGCTCATGTATCGCTGTTTTTGTGCCAAGAATTTGCGCTATCAATACAAAAGGCACTGATGGATACCCGCCAAACCCAATCACCATTTTTGGTTTCAACAAAACAAACTTAAGGAAATATTTGAGAATATTACGGATAAGGCTGAAGTATAATCTTAAACGAGATGATGTTGAAATATTCTGAATTATGGCACCGTTTGCGTATTTGCCCAGGTATTTTACACCACGTTTATCAGTGGCAAATACAATTTTGTACCCACGTTCGCTTAGTTCATCTGCCAAGCAAACAGCTGGAAACACATGTCCTCCAGTGCCTCCAGAGGCTATCAATATCAAATTATTCAATCGCAGCTTCCAGCGAATAAAAACTTATCCACAGTTTAGCACACAGATGCACATAATCTGCAAACTATTCCCTCTGGCCAAGTTCAAACAGATGTGAGACACACGGAGTCTACTGAACTATATATCTTATATAAACTTTAGTTGACTGGTGGTGTTTTTTGGGGTATGATGTACTTATATTGGTATATTTCTTTGAAAGAGTGTCAGAGGCTTATAGATTATGAATAAGAGTACAAAGTTGTTTTTGTTTTCAGCGTTTATCGCTGTTGCTGGAATCGCCACTTACAAATTTATGGGAGATACGAACGCCGAAAATTCCAACCAGGCAGAGAAAAAATCTAGCGAGAATTTCCAAGAGAAGGAGCTTACTAATGCAGCAGAGAAGGTAGTGCCTTCAGATAAATTGAATTCTCAAACAGCGCAAGAATCTAAGAAAAAAGGCAAGACTGTTGTTTTGTTTAAGGATGGTACGACGATAACCGATCAGGAAATTAAGAAAGAAATAGATGATATTCCTGAGCAACTTTCCGTTAAAATGTCTTTGGCTGAAATTAGGTCTTTTTTGGCTTGGAAAAATGCTTATAAAAAAGTTATGACTGAAGCAGCATTGCGTTCTGGAGTTATCAAATCGAAGGAAGTGCAGGATCTCATTGAGAAGAGAAAAAAAACAGTAGCTGGCTTTATGCTTCTTGATGACAAAGCAAAGGAGTTAATGACATTTGATGCTTTGAAAGCAAATTATGATAAAGTTTGGAACAAAAATTTTAAAGGCACTAAAGAATTTTCGCTTATTGCAATCACTACAAGCGATAAAAGCTTAGCTGACACCATAAAGAATAATACCAAAGATGAGGAAAGTTTAAGAAAACTCCTTGAGACTAATGCAACGAAATTAAAGCGCATGGATTTGGATTCTCGTCCTCAAGGCATGTTCCCTCCAGAGATTACTAGTGCTGTTTTAAAACAGGGCGCGAAGACAATAGTAGGTCCTTTTGAGTTAAAAGGTTCCTTTATGCTGTTCTATGTAAAAGCAGTGACTGATGCTAAAAAGAGAGAATTTACCGAAGAATTTGCGGAAGAGTATAAAAAGTCCGCAGCGCGTGATTTTATCAAAGAATATACGCAGGGATTACACAAGAAGTATGGTGTAAAAATCATGGATGTGAATGGCAAGGTCGTTGATTCATTCACTATCGTTGATGATAAGGCTACCGATAAGGACAAAGAGAAAAATTTGGTAAACATGACTAAGTTACAAGATAATTCAACTTTGGCGACATACGACACGGGAAAAATCACCGTTAAAGATTTAAAAGAATTTTATAAAGTAGATACACTTTTGGATCAAACTTTCATCTCTATGGCAAAACAATTCAACATAAGTGTTGATAAGGTCATAGTGTATGCGACGAAACTTGTGATGGATGATCTACTATTATCGAAAGAAGTTGAGGCAACTGGCTATAACAAGGAACAGAAAGTTATCGATAAAATGAACGAGGTCGGCAACATGGAAGCGCAGCACGCTTATTTCAAGGAACGCGTAAAAGTGAAAAACGAAGATATCAAGCGAGCTTATGACAAATTCATGAAATCAATACCAGAGGAGGATAAAAATGACAATGAAATATCTGTGAAATTGGCATTTTATGAAACTCGTGAGGACGCTGTCGCAGCACTAAAGTCAATAAACTCAGGTGAAGAAAAATTTGGTGCACTGTACAAGGAAAAATCAGCTAAAAAAGAGGCGATTGATTTGGGGTATGTTAAAAAACGCGGAACATCGCCTAATTTGTGGACCCTACTCAAAACTGGCGCTTCTGGAGCCTGTATAAAGCAGATAGTAGAAATGGATGGGGCCCAATTTGGTATAAGTGGTAAGAATTACGTCCTGATATATATAGCCGATAGACGTCCTGTTCAACTTCCATCTTTGTCAAATGAAGCAGAGAAACCATACTTTCAGAGATTAGCTGAGAGGGAAAAGGCTGTAGATTTGGCTCGTACTATTTTGGTCAACGGAATCAAATCGATCGAAAACAAAAAGATTGAAGATTTGGTTAAGCAGAACCCAGAGTATGTAAACAGAATGATTTCAGTGCTTCTTGGATATGCTGGGTAATCTTCATGAATATGCGCTCCAGGAATAAGCCTAACGGTATTGAACTGAACCAATCAATAGAAAAGTTCCGAGAAGACTTGCGTTTAGGAAAACACGTCTTCTCGGCACCAAAGATGGTAGCATGTTTTGGCGGAAGTTCGATACGAGACGATAATGCATATAAGGAAGATGCAAAAAGATTGGCAAATAAGCTAGCACGCCAAGGCATTTCACTCGTTACCGGCGGAGGTTCCGGAATAATGAACTCTGTGAATGAAGGTGCATATACCATAAACCCGAAGCAGTCGTTTGGATTAAGGGTAAATGCAATACCTAAAGAGAAATTTGAGCATGGGGCAACTGCAATTCCGCAGGAAAATGTGCATAGTTTTCATTCGTTGGCAATAAGATTGCTGACATTGATAGGATGTAGTGATGCAATAGTGTTTTTTCCGGGTGGTTTCGGAACTCTGGAAGAAGTATTTTCGCTGCTGGTAAGGGTTAGGTTGCATCTAATGGAGAGGATTCCTATATATTTCTATGGCAAGAAATTTTGGACTGGCTTGCTATCATGGATGGCTTCTGATGTAATTGCAGTTGGGGCAATCAAACAAGAGGATTTAGATTTGTTTAATATAGAAGATGATATAGATGCGATAGCGCAGCAAATACTTGAAAAGTTGGGATAGTACGCAGAGGTAAATAAATATGAAGATGAAATTAGATGAAACTGTTTTTGATAAACTAGCAGAAATTTTAAAAAAACATGAATTAAGCGAAATAGAATACAAAGATGATGATGTAAAAATTCGTTTAACAAGAGGGGCTGTGACGCAAGATGTCCAAAAACAAGACGCACCGAAAGAAAGAGAAGTCAGTGCATTACAACAATCTCCACTAGAAGTTAAGCATGCCCCAAAAGAAGAGATTAAGGAGAATTGGTCTGACCATCCAGGGGCTGTAAAATCTCCTATGGTAGGAACGTGCTATTTGGCTCCGGAACCAGGTGCTCAGAATTTTGTGGTGCTTGGAGATGTTGTGCAGAAAGATCAACCTTTATTGATAATAGAGGCTATGAAGGTTATGAATTTGATTAAAGCGCCAAAGGGTGGTAAGGTGGTTCATATGGCTGTTTCGAATACGGAGCCGGTAGAATATGGGCAGTTGCTGGTTGTCATTGAGTAATGATGTTCAAGAAGATTTTGATAGCAAATAGAGGAGACGTCGCAATAAGGGTTCTAAGAGCCTGTAGAGAAATGGGAATAAAAACTGTTGCTGTCCATTCTGTTGTAGATTCTTCCTTAATGCATGTTAAGTTTGCCGATGAAAGTGTTTGTATTGGAGGAAACAGATCGGCAGAAAGCTATCTTAATATATCTGCCATTTTGAGTGCTGCAGAAATAACTGGAGCAGATGCAATTCATCCGGGAGTAGGTTTCTTGTCAGAGAATGAGAAGTTTGCGACCATGGTTGCTGGGCACAATATGACTTTCATAGGTCCTTCTCCTGAGCATCTTAGAATGATGGGAGACAAGATTGTTGCTAAAAAAACTATGTCAGAGCTTGGGATCCCGGTTGTGACAGGTTCAGATGGAGAAGTGAAGTCGGTGGAGGAAGCAAAGTCAATAGCGGCACAATCTGGTTATCCAGTTTTATTTAAAGCGGCATCTGGGGGCGGTGGCAAGGGAATGAAAGTTGCGAATTCACAAGATGAAATAGAGAATGCATACAAAATGGCAAAAGCTGAAGCGAAAGCTAATTTTGGCGATGATTGTGTCTATATGGAACGTTATCTCTCTCATCCGCGTCATATTGAAATTCAAATTTTAGCGGACGCTTATGGTAATGTTGTTCACCTGGGGGAACGGGATTGTTCCATTCAGCGAAATCATCAGAAATTGCTTGAGGAATCTCCGTCTGCTGCATTATCTAAAACACAACGAGAACAAATTGGCGAGATAGTGACAAATGCTGTAAAAAAACTTGGTTATGTCGGGGTTGGTACATTAGAATTTTTGTACGAAGATGGTAAATTTTTCTTCATGGAAATGAACACTCGTTTGCAAGTGGAACACAGCGTAAGTGAAGAGATTACCGGCATTGATCTAGTCAAAGAGCAAATCAGAGTAGCTGCTGGCGAAAAACTGAATATAAAACAAGAGGATGTAAACTTCTTTGGACATGCTATCGAATTCCGAATAAATGCCGAAGATTCTCTGACGTTTATGCCTTCCCCTGGACGAATTGAAGAACTATATTTTCCTGGGGGTAATGGAGTGCGAATTGACTCTCATATATATCGAGACTACGTCATCCCGCCATACTATGATAGTTTGATAGCAAAAATAATCGTACATGCATCAACACGCGACGAGTGTCTAGCTAAAGCAAGAGGCGCCCTAGATGAGTTGGTAATAGAAGGCGTATCTACTACAGCAGAGCTCCACAAGAAGTTGCTATGCAACAAGGATATAATTGCCGGTGATTTTGATATTCACTGGCTTGAAAATAATTTACAAACTTTAACGAAAGGAGAAATATCATGAACGTTATGACATCAGATTTACTATCTGGAATAGATTTTATAGATCACGGCTTTTTTGACAGAATGGGAGGAGAAAGTACCGGTACATACGAATCGCTGAACGTCGGAATTGGACGAGGAGACGATGATGAAATTGTGCTCAAGAATCGCAAAAATGTGGCAGAGCACTTCGGATTGCCTGTTGAGAATTTAGTTATCTTAAATCAAAAGCACAGTGACACTGTGCACGTCATCGATAGAAAAAACAAAAGCAAATATCTATTTAAGAATGTCGAACAAGCTCTTCAAAACGAGGGGGATGCAATCATTACAAACGAAAGGGGGATACTTATCGGAGTAAATACTGCTGATTGTGCTCCTATTTTGCTCTGTGATAAGTCTGCGAAATATATAGCTGCGATACATGCTGGCTGGTGTGGTTCAAATGGGAAAATAATTGAGAATACCCTGGAGAAAATGAAATCTTTAGGATGCAAAGATATCGTTGCCTGTATCGGAGCTTGTCTTCAGCGTTTACATTTTGAGATAAAAAACGATATCGACTTTAAAGTTGATCGTAAATATATATCATACTCAGATGACATAACTCTGTTTGATATGCAATTACAGATATTAGAAAAGTTGTTGGCTAATGGAGTAAAATCTGTGGCAAAAATGGACATAGACACCTATTCAAACCCAAATTACTTTAGCAAACGTCGTATAGGAGATCAGACTGGCGTCCAATTTTCAGGAGTGATGATTAGATAATTGTTGTTTACAGACAAAAATCTATATGCAAAGCGAGACGTGATGTCAGTATAGATTTCCACCAAGTATGGTACAATCTACCGTGAAGAGTATTTAGAATAACTTGTATGGCTTTTTCTAGTATTAAAAGGCGAGCATATATAAAATATTTCTTGATACTCACAATTTCTGTGTTATGCACATTAACTTATGTTTTATATAGATGTAGTCCAAATCCAGCTAATATAAAAGCACTTGTAGTCCTAGTTTATTTTGACGTAGCACTGCTGTTTTTGTTGTCGTTCTTTGTATGGCGCCAAATTCAAGCTGTAATTGCTTTTAGAAAAGCAAAGAGCGAAAAACACGGATTTTATAGACAAATAATTTATTTGTTTTCTGGTATTGCTATTGTGCCTTCAGTTTGTGTTTTTATTTTTTCAATTGTGTTTTTTAACATTGGTATAGAGAATCTATTTAAAAATCCGATAAAGAACACCACCGTAAGTTCCGAAGAGATAGTGAAAATTTATTTAAATGATATAACTAACACTCTCGAAAATTTTGTCACGGAATTAGGTAAGCAGATAGAACCTTATATAAATGAATTTCTAATTGACACGCAGGGTATAAATTCGCTTCTTATAGAAACAACCAATTCGACAAAAATAGATGTATCGGTTATGCAAATTCTTGATAACAATTTTGTCAAAACCATTGCAGAAACACAATTTGCTATTCCTGCAGAATATGAGCAATTTACAAAAAGTATAGCTTCATTGGACAAGGACGACATACTCACTTGGGAAAGCCACAACGTTATATTTGCTTCTCTCATGGTTAATCGTGATCTGGGAATATGTATCACCGCATCATTACCTATTGATCTTGACATACTAGAACACAGGCAAAAAATCCAACGCGCAAATGCGGAGTATTCTAATTTATCATTATTCAGAACCAACCTAAAAATTTCGTTTATGATGCTATTTTCTATTCTCGCGGTATTGCTAGTATTAGCAGCAATTTTGACTGGAATAATTTTTGCCAAACGAGTGATGCTGCCAATCAGTAAGCTGGTAATCGCTGTAGACAATCTTAATTTAGACAGTACGATTGCTCCATTTCAAATAGGAGCCCCAAACAATGAGTTGATGATTTTAGTTAATGCATTTAACGCAATGATAAACCGAATAATACAACAAAATAAACATATAATTACTGTGAATAGACTAAATGCTTGGCAAGATGTCGCGCGCAAAATAGCGCATGAAATAAAAAATCCATTAACTCCAATTCAACTTTCCGCCGAAAGGATAAGAAATAAGTACCAGAAGGAAATAGTGAACAATCCGGAGATATTCAATACCTGCCTAGATACTATCATTCGCCAAGTTAAAAGTATTGGAAATTTAGTAACTGAATTTTCGAATTTTGCAAGAATGCCCGAACCAAAAATAGAGCGAGTTGATATAGTTGAACTAATGAAACAATCTGTCTTAATACAATCTAGTGCTCACAAAAATATACAATTTATCCAGCACTACGCTTTAGCTGAGTATTTTTGCTATATAGATCCGTCTCAAATTAACCAAGTTATGCTCAATTTAATTCAAAATGCAGTTAATTCAATAACTGAAAATACCCCAAAAACGAATACATTTATTGGAAATATTATGGTAACTTTCGAGATTAATGATGAAATTATGTTTATCTCAATAGAAGATGATGGCATTGGATTTTCTGATTCCGCAATGGAAAAGGCTTTGGAACCGTATTACACTACAAGGGAACAGGGAACAGGTTTGGGGCTTGCGATCGTCAATAAAATTATTGTAGACCACGGTGGTAAAGTAATTCTTGGAACTTCGCAAACACTTGGAGGAGCAAAAGTTTTGCTCAGAATGCCTTGCGATTATATGAAAAGAACAGGAGAAGGTGATGGCATATAATATTCTTATAGTCGATGACGAAGCTGATATAAGAGAGCTTGTTTCTGGAATATTAGAGGACAGTGGCTATAAACCTAGTGTGGCCAGCTCGTATATTGAAGCAAGTGAAACTATAAAAAAACTCCCTCCAAATCTGATAATCTTGGACGTTTGGTTAGGGGATGGAGAAAGGGAAGGAATGCGACTTTTGGAGCTAGTGCAGAAAGACTATGAATATATCCCTGTGATAATGATGAGCGGGCATGGAACTATTCAAACTGCCGTAACAGCAATACAGCGAGGAGCGTATGACTTCATTGAAAAGCCATTTGATTCCGCGAGATTGCTAACATCTATCACAAAAGCTATAGATGCAAATCGCCTGCAAAAGGAAAATGCTGACTTAAAAGTTAAAGCTAGAGTTTCAGACGGAATTATAGGGCATTCTCAGAATATACAAAACGTGAGGGTTTTAATAAACAGAATAGCCCCATTGAATGGGCGATGTATAATACTCGGGACAGCAGGATCGGATAAGGAAACGGTTGCAAGAGAAATTCACAAATTATCGTCTAGAAGCAATGCCCCATTTTACACTATAAATTGCCAAGCTTATAGCTTGCAACAATTGGAAATTGAACTGTTTGGGACAGAAAGCGGCAATTTTTCTGAAAAAACGATAAAGAATAGCCTTTTGGAAAAAGTGAATGGGGGGACGTTATTTATTGACGAATTGGTATGTACATCATTGGGATTTCAACAAAAACTTCTATCTGCACTTAAAAAAAACAGCTTTTGCAGGATGGGATCGAAAGATATTATACCTCTTGATGTGCGCATAATTGCTGGTTTGCCATTAAATATAGAAACTTTAATCAAAAACGATGAATTTAGTGATAAATTGTATTATCGCTTAAACGCCAATGTAATAAAAATCCTACCATTAGTCAATAGAAAAGAAGACATACCATACCTTATAGAGCACTACACAAAACAAGCAGTAAAATCTCAAAATATGCTTCCTAAAAGATTTTCAAACGATGCGCTTACTTTCCTGAGTAAATATCCATGGACCGGAGATGTTATGCAACTTCACAATACGATTGACTGGATTTTGACTCTCGTAAATGCGACGAGTAAAGAAAAGACCGTTATAGAATTGGAAGATTTACCACATGACATAGTCGGAGATCAGCTACCTCCAGTGCTTAATGATTCATCTGTCGCAGGAACTGACGAAGATGATCAGATACAGAACAATACCAGAGAGCAACAAACGCCAGATAATGATCCGCTTGTCTTTGTGCATTCTGAATTATCGATCAAGGAAGCGCGAGAAATGTTTGAAAAGGCATATTTTGTCGAGCAACTAAAAAAGTTTGGTGGCAATATTTCGCAAGTAGCAAAATTTGTTGATATGGAGCGTTCGGCTCTTCACAGAAAACTAAAAGCATTGGGTATAGCCGATTCTAAATCGTTTAAGAAACTTAATGGAGCCTTATGAATATAGTAGTTTTGGGTGCAGGCAGGGTTGGCTTTAATGTTGCCAAAGAACTGTCTTTAAGTGACAACGATGTTTCTATTATCGATATATCGAAGACTGCTTTAGCTCAAGTGTCTGAAAGACTTGATGCTAAGCCAGTATTTGGACATGCCTCTGACATATCTGTGTTAAAGGAGGCTGGCATAGAAAATGCTGATATTGTCGTCGCTGCAACTGCAGTCGATGAGATAAATATGACTGTTTGCCAAATTGCTGATTTTATGTTTAATGTACCTACAAAAATTGCCAGGATTGGAAAAAAATCGTATTTTGATGGATATAACCTTTTTGCAAATGAACGATTTCCGATCGATTTTGTAGTCTCTCCAGCGTTAGAAGTAACAAAGATGGTGCGTCGAATAATATCTGTACCGGGTACAATTGACGTTATTTCTTGCATAGATGGCAGGCTCCGAATTATAGGCGTTATTTGCAAAAAAGGTTCACCAATTACGGATATCCAGTTGAAATATATTCAAAATGTTGATACAAAATCTATATTGGCAATTCTCATAATAAAACGAGCAGATCAATGGATTATTCCGAACAAAAACGACATCGTGCATCCTGGAGATGAAATCTATTTTGCTTGTTCTGCAGCTAATATTCGAGAAGCTATGGCTTTATTTGACTATTCAATTGACAATACCTCAAATGTAGTTTTTATCGGAGGGAATGAAATCTGCGAAGAAGTCATTACAAATATAACATCGAATGATATTTCTATAAAAATTATAGAAAACGATCTAACACGCGCTGAAAAGTTATCCGATACATTGAATAATGTGGAAATTCTTCATGGGGATCCGCTAGATTCGGAAACTCTTGCAACATCCGGCATACGTGATGCTGAAGTAGTTATTGCCGTTACTAATGACGATAAAATCAACATTCTTTCAAGTTTGCTTTCAAAAAAACTTGGTGCCAAGAGGGTTGCTACCATTTTAAATGATTCTTCATATGCCGACATTCTTTATTCCCTAGGCATAAATTCTATCCTTGATTCCAGGATGGCTACTGTTTCAAGAATTTTGCAGTATATCCACGAAGAAAGTGTCGAGAACATATTGTCGTTTGATGATGCTAGAATTGAAATTCTAGCTTTCAATGTATCAGAAGGGAGCTATGCAGTCGGAACATTGACCGATGATATAACAATTAAAAATGAAGCGTATATTCCCGCTATAGTGCGAAATGATCAATTATTTATGATGCCAAAACACTTTCTCCTAAATGCCGGAGACCAAGTTTTATTCGTGACGCGTAAAAGTGCGACTGACAAGATCTTAAAAATATTTAGAGAGAAACCAAAATACCTATTATGAAAATAATAACCAAGCCTGAGTTACAAAATTTGGCAATAAAGTATGGTGTTTCATATCATGAAACTTTGTTACTTTTGGCACATATCCTAAAGACTGAGTACTCACGTCTGTTTTTTGAAAAATCATACGAGATTTCAGAAGATGACTACAAAAATTTGCACCTATTTTTATCAAGACGCAACGAGGGCGAACCAATTTCTAAAATCCTAGAAAAAAAAGAATTTTACGGCTTTAGTTTTAAAACGACAAAAGACACGCTTGATCCACGTCCAGAAACTGAATTGTTAATTGATTTATTCAAAAAATATCATTTGTATAACTCTCAGAATCTACAGATTTTAGATTTAGGTGCCGGAACAGGATGTATTGGGATTACTCTATTAAAGCTTTTTTCTAACACAGTGTGCTGTTTCGCAGATATCTCGGAAAAGGCGTTAAGCATTACTAGGGAAAACGCGACAATGCATCAAGTGCTTGATCGCTCAGAATTTGTTCTTAGCGATTGGTTTAAAAATATCCATAGGAACTTTGATGTGATTATTTCAAATCCGCCGTATGTTGCAGCAAATTATGAACTTGATCGAGCAACGCTGTATGATCCAAAGATAGCCCTTTTCGCTGGCAGTGACGGAATGGATGCTTACAGAAGCATATTGCCATCTGCATCAAAATATCTAAAACCTGCAGGACTATTGCTCTTAGAAATTGGATATGATCAGGCAGAAAAAATTAAACAAATATCTTCAGATCTAAAATTACTGCGTATGGAAAAGGATCTCGCTGGTATAAGACGCGCCTGTATTTTTCGTCTCTTTTAGTTCTTCATACAGCGATGCATGTTCAGCAATGGACAGCTTCGGTCAAAGCAAGTATAATGGTAGTGGGCTAAGGTTCTCTAGAGGAACGCAAATGCAACATTATATCGTTTTAAGCAGAAAATATCGACCGAAAGATTTGAATGATCTTATCGGACAAGAAGTTTTGGCAAAATCATTGCGTTCGTGTTTAAATACCAAAAAGGTTCCTCATGCATTTTTATTTCATGGGATCAGAGGAGTTGGAAAAACGACAACTGCGCGCATCTTGGCTAGATGCCTGTGTTGCATTGGACCTGATGGACAGACAGATATCACATCTTCTCCTTGTGGTACCTGTCGTTCCTGTGTAGCTATGGATAAGGAACAACATCTGGATATTATGGAATTTGATGCGGCTAGCAGAACTGGAGTTGACGATATACGTGAAGTGATAGAGGCAACGCAATACGCGCCGGTATTAGGTCGATACAAAATTTTCATAATAGACGAAGTTCATATGCTTTCAAAAAGTGCATTCAACGCTTTGTTAAAAACATTGGAAGAGCCACCTGCGCACGTTAAGTTCATATTTGCGACAACAGAAGTACAGAAAGTTCCTGAAACTGTTTTATCAAGATGTATGACGTTTAGGTTGCATCCAGTGTCTAGCGATGCTTTAGCAGAATACCTGATTTCCATAGCTCAAAAAGAAGGTTTTTCCCTCGAAAAAGATGCTGCTGATTTGATTGCTGAAGAATCAGAAGGATCTGTTCGTGATGCTTTATCTATTTTAGAGCAGTCGTTAATGATTTCGGCTAAAACAAAAATAATTCGCCTTGATGATGTCCTCAATATGCTTGGAGGTGCAACGTCCAACGATGTAAAAACTCTTCTCAAACTTATTCTAGGAGCAAAAACCAAGGAAGCGTTGGCCAAATCTGAAGAACTGTTTTCAAAAGGCACAGATCCATATGTTTTGTTTAAAAATATGCAAAATGTCCTATATAGAATAATAGTGGCTAAAGTAAATGGAAAAATAGAAGAATATTCGTTGTCAAATTTGCTCTATATATGGCAAATTTTCTTAAAACAAACAGAGATTCTAAAAAATGCAAGCTTTCCGGAGTATGTGCTTAGCGCTGCAGTTGTTATTCTTGCGCATACAGCTTCTTTCCCAGATATAGAAAAGTTGATGATAAAAGAAAATCCCACAGAAACTTCTGCTACCTTTAGCAAGGTTGAGAAAATTCTTGGAGAGAAAATAACTCCTAAATCAGACAATTCAAAGGAACTTGTTGACAACATACTCAACAAGTTCCCAGGAAGCACCACTCACGAAGTGGAATAACAAGCTTAATAAGTGGTAATCTGATATCCGCTTTTTGTTCACTAAAAGTAACGCTTCCTTTGAGTAGTTCGTACTGTTTAGCCCGCAGGAAAGATCATAAAAATGGCAGCCATGCTTGTACAGATCAAAATCCAGAACCATATGTACACTTTGCCTACCCATATCAACGTATAAGCCTATTTCTTCTTGTTCTAAGTCTGACATTTTTTTCGCCTCTAGTGGTGTTGCACTTTTGTTCTCATCAGCTACTGGCCTCGGCAAACATTGAAAAGCTAGTTTTGTATAGAAGCAGTCCTCAGCTATTTTATTGCCAAATTTGAAGTCTGGGGATTGGCAATTAGATAAATAAAAAGTATGATAGTTCTTGAAGAAGCCGAGATTGGAGGGATAAACGGCGTTAGAAGTTTGCAAGGCCTGAGAATATAAATGTTTGTGGAAGGCTGAAATTATCAATGGCAAACAGAGATATAGATGCAAAAGAATGAAACAGATGTTAGAACTCTCAATAGCCCTCTTTCTGCACAGCTGAGAATTTTTTTATTAATTTGTTTGGTAATCTCAGAAGTCAGCGTATAAACTCATTTAACTAATCTAATGAACCAATTCGTTCAAGAATAGCCGCTTTGAAATCATTGTTTTCTGGAACCAACTTTATTTCAATTACGGATATCTCATTTTTGAACACAGCTGGTATTTTTACAAAATCTTTGCGAGTAGTTATTAGAGTTGCATCCACACTTTTTGCTCCAGTTATGAGTTTCTGTATTTCTGTAATTGTGTATGGATGGTGATCTGAAAATGAAACAAAATCAATTAACTCGTACCCGCACTCCAATAGCGTTTTCTTGAATTTTTGGGGATATCCCAAACCACAAAAGCCAACAACACGGTTATTTTCAACCACAACAGGAGATGTCATCTCTAACTTTGCTCTAAATATTGGTATTGACGGTTTTATCGCTTTAATCCTATCCTCTAGCTCCTCGTTCCTGTCGCCAATTATGAGAACTATATCAGATTTATTTACTCCTGTAGCAGGTATTTCTCGAAGTGCTCCTGCAGGAAAAAGATGCCCATTTCCAAAAGCTTGTTTCGAATCTACTACCAAAATTTTTAAATCTTTTTCGATGGAATTATTTTGAAATCCATCATCCATAACCAATACATCTGCCCCGCAAGAAACAGCTGCTTTTCCGGAATTGACTCTATTTCTCCCGACCCAAGTCGGCGCAACAACAGCTGATAACAGTGCTTCATCACCAACTTGCAAATATGAATGCAATTTTGGATCTACTCTAACAACATTTTTTAAATATCCACCGTAACCTGCTGTCAAGATATGGGGATTTTGAAATTTTTCTCTCAGCAAGTTGCAAACCAGTTCAACTGTCGGAGTTTTGCCAGCTCCTCCGAGGACAACATTACCAACACAAACAACTGGCACATCAGCCTTTACTGGCGTCACGGAATTCAACCGCACATTCGATATGAATGAATACAACTTAGCAATTGGGTCTAAAATTCTTACAAGGCCACTGTCCTCAGTATTCCAAAACTTAGGTGCTCGCAGAAATCTCAACACAATTACTAACCCAGAAAAACATGAATGGAGCGGGTGATGGGAATCGGACCCACGTAACCAGCTTGGAAGGCTGGGGCTTTACCATTAAGCTACACCCGCATTCTCCTATGGTGGAAGGGGAAAGATTCGAACTTTCGTAGACTAACGTCGACAGATTTACAGTCTGTTGCCTTTAACCACTCGGCCACCCTTCCAGCCCAGTACTGTTATTCTAACATCGAATTTTCGCAATAATCAACAAAATTGTTTATACCAATGAAAAGAGCCTGCATCTAACTGGCTACACGCACAATTGATGACAATTCAGTCGGGTAAGAATTGATTTCATGCACCAACTGTTGATATTTCGCACTTTCCTGACCGTTTGCTTGTTTTTCCGCTCGCATAGCATGAACCAATTCAATAAATTTGTCAATTTCATGTTCATACTCTTCTGTCGTATGCAATTGTTTCTCATCAAATCCTTGTGCTAAAACAAATGTTTCGCACACTCCAAGTTCTTTCGCCAGATAGTCAGTGACAAATGGAATAAATGGATTTGCTATCCGTAAAAATTCTGCAAATACCGCACCAGCAACATCTTTTGTTTCTTGATCATCTTGAAACTTCATAGCTTCAACAAAAAAGTCACAGAACGAATCGCGCAAGAAAAACTGAATATTTCGCGTAGCATAATCAAAGCGGTACTCAACCATATTTTGTTCAATTTCGTTCTTAAAATTTTTTAACTTAGCGACAATCCAATGAGTTAATTTTGTCGTCAAGTTTATATCAGTTAACTTTTTGTCAAAAGTTACCCCTTTCATCTGCAAAAAACGTGCAGCATTCCAAATTTTTGTTATAAAGTTTCTTGCAATCTTTATCTGATCTTTTCCGAGCTTTATATCGCGCCCAGGAACTGATAGAAATGCCAAAGAAAACCTCAACGCATCAGCGCCAAATTCACCATTTATTTCCAGCGGGTCAATCACGTTACCCTTCGATTTCGACATCTTCTGCCCTTTATCGTCCCGAACCAGCGCATGGATATATATATCCTTGAATGGTGGTTGTTTCATGAAATACAGCCCCATCATCATCATACGTGACACCCAGAAAAAGATAATATCGAATCCAGTCACGAGCGTTGAACTAGGGTAATATTTCTGTAACCGCTCTGTATTTTCCGGCCAACCAAGCGTAGCGAAAGGCCACAGTCCTGACGAAAACCAAGTGTCTAAAACGTCGGTCTCCCGCCTTAACTGCTCTTTCGTGAATCCTTGTTTTTTAGCCTCAGCAACTGCTTCTTCCTCGCTTCTTTCAACAAAAATCTCACCATTTGGTGCATACCACGCCGGTATTTGATGCCCCCATATTATTTGCCTTGAAATGCACCACGGTTCTATATTTCGCATCCAATCGAAATATGTATTTTTCCATTTTTCAGGGAAAAACCTTACCTCGCCACTCTCAACAACCTCGATAGCTTTTTTCGCCAAAGGTTTCGTATCAACAAACCACTGGTCTGTCAATCTTGGTTCTATAACAGTGCCAGACCTATCTCCATATGGCACATTGTGTGTTATTTCTTCTTCCTTGACTAGGAACCCATCATTCTTCAACTTTTCAAGCAAAATCTTTCTAGCTTTTTTGAGATATAAACTACGAACAAATTCAGGTACATTACCATCGCATACCATATGTCCATCTTCATCTAGCACAGTGATCATTTCCAGGTTATGACGTTTCCCAACCTCGAAATCATCGTAATCGTGTGCAGGAGTTATTTTTACGCATCCAGTACCCTTTGCCATATCCGCATGCTCATCAGTGATAATTTCAACTGAACGATTTGTATATGGAATTTTCGCTCGTTTCCCAACAAGGTGCTTATACCTCTCATCATCCGGATGTACAGCAATTGCAGTATCTCCAAACATAGTTTCCGGACGTGTTGTTGCAATGGTGATAAAGTCATCACTATCTTCAATTTGGTAATTGATATGCCAA
>CACYDS010000009.1 GCA_902773285.1 uncultured Pseudomonadota bacterium
ATGCAAAAATGAAACAGATGTTAGAACTCTCAATAGCCCTATTTCTGCATAGCAGAGAACTTTTTTGTTAATTTGTTTGGCAATCCCTGAACGCTTTATCCATGACAGAAATAGTTAGGACTTGTGATATAATTACTTATCAGGCGTGGATTATTAATACAAAGCAATGAGCGAAAAAAACGATATAGTGTCGGTATCTATAGAAGAGGAAGTTCAAAACTCGTATCTTGATTACGCGATGAGCGTGATAGTTTCGCGCGCAATTCCAGATGTTAGAGACGGACTAAAACCGGTGCATAGGCGCATAATTCACGCAATGAATGAAACTAATAACCACTACAACAAGCCGTACCGCAAATCGGCTAGGGTAGTCGGCGAAGTGATGGGAAAATATCACCCGCATGGGGATGCTGCGATTTATGATACTATGGTGCGATTGGCGCAGGATTTCAGCCTCAGAGTGCCGCTTGTAGATGGGCAGGGAAACTTTGGCTCTATGGATGGCGATTCTGCTGCGGCTCCTCGTTATACGGAAGCAAGGATGGCGCCTGTTGCTCATGAGTTGGTTTCGAATATCGATGAAGACACTGTAAATTTCGCTCCAAACTACGACGGCACGATAATGGAGCCAATAGTACTTCCAGCAAAATTTCCGAACCTGTTAGTGAACGGATCTAATGGTATAGCTGTTGGAATGGCTACATATATACCAACTCATAACCTCGGAGAAGTCATAGATGCCTGTTGCGCCGTTTTAGATAATCCAGAACTTAGCACTGATGATTTGATAAGAGATTACATTCCAGGTCCCGATTTCCCAACTGGCGGGATTATAATGGGAAACGGAGGAATACGAAACGCATTCCATACTGGGCGCGGAACGGTTGTTGTTCGCGCCAAAACCAGCATTGTAAAGGAACGTTGCGAAAAGGAAAGTATTATCGTTCACGAGATACCATACCAAGTGAATAAAGCGAAGTTAGTTGAGAGAATTGCTGAATTAGTTAAAGATAAAACAGTTGAGGGAATAAGCGATATACGCGATGAATCTAATAAAGACGGCGTGAGGATCGTTATCGAATTACGTAAAGACGTTGTTGGAGAGGTAATTTTAAATCAGCTATTCAAGTTTACTCAGTTACAGACAAACTTAAGTTACAATATGGTCGCACTGGTTAAAAATCGTCCAGTGAAATTGTCACTTCGCGAGATTATCGATAATTTCATTGATTTTAGACAAGAAGTAGTTATAAGACGTAGCAAATTTAATTTAAAGAAGTGCCGAGAAAAAGCACACGTATTACTTGGATTTGGGTTAGCTATATCCAATATTGATAGAGTTATTCAAATAATCAGATCAGCTATAGACCGCGCTGAAGCGAAAGAAAACTTGATGGCAGAGGAGTTTAATGCTGAAAATATCAAGTCGCTTTTGGAATTAGTTGATGGATATTCTGAGAATGCAAAGACGTATAGGCTAACAGAAGAGCAAGCAAATGCAATTTTGGACTTGAGATTACATAAATTAACAGGGTTAGAAAGAGATAAGATACAAAGCGATTTGAATGAAGTCGTTGACCAAATAAATGAATTACTGGCGATTTTGGGCTCAAAACAAAGGGTAATAGAAATTATAAAATCCGAAATGCGAGAGGTTAAAGAAAAATACAACACACCGAGATTAACTAAAATTGAACAAACTTTTGAAAATGTCGAAGACGAAGATCTGATACAAAAAGAAGATATGGTAGTCACTTACACTATGGAGGGCTATATTAAGCGGGTGCCTCTTGCGACGTACCGGTCTCAGAAACGTGGAGGACGTGGCAGAAATGGTATGGAGACTAAGGAAGAAGATATTGTTAAAAGCGTCATAATCGCGAACACACATGATGACGTTCTGTTCTTCACGAATGTCGGAAAAGTTTACAAGATGAAAGTATACAAACTTCCTATAGGTTCTCCAACATCAAAAGGCAGGGCGCTTGTTAATATGCTTTCAGTAGATGAAAATGAATCGATTGCTACGATTTTGACAGTGCGAAAAGATGAAGGATTAGATGATAAAACGCTGATTTTTACAACATCATTTGGAAATGTTCGCCGTAATAAATATCAGGATTTTGAAAATATCCAATCCAATGGGAAGCGCGCGATTACACTTGATGACGGGGAAAAATTGATTGATGTCAGATTTTGCGGAAATGACCAAGATGTTTTCCTAAGCACAAGAAACGGTATTTGCAACAGGTTTTCAGTAGATGATTTACGAATTTTTGCCGGCAGAAGCTCCAACGGGGTACGTGGTATAAAACTAAAGCCGGGAGATGAAGTCATCTCAATGGCTAACCTGGATAGATATGACCTTGAAAACGTTGAGGAGCGAGAAGAATATCTGAAAAACGCCGAAAGGTTAAGAAAACTTGTAAAGAAGGGCAAACTTGAAAATGGCGGAATTGTTGAAGACAGAATGACGATTTTGGCGCAAAATGAAAAGCTGATATTGACAGTGACAGAAAATGGATTTGGAAAAATATCTTCATCTTACGACTATCGCTCGACAAGTCGCGGAACTCAGGGCTTTACAAATCTTGCAATAACTTCGAAAAATGGCAAAGTTGTTGCATCATTTCCTGTGCGATACGATTCCCACATAATGATGGTTACGAACACCGGGAGAATTATGAGATGTTCCGTGGAAGAAATTAGAATAACCAGAAGACATTCACAGGGAGTCATACTCTTTAGATTGAATGACGGAGAATTCATTACTTCTTTGTCTGAAATTAACGAAACTACAGATACAGATGATGAAACGGAGGAATAGTTTGCTAGGGAAATGTTTACGATAGCCTTCAGATATATATTCAAAAGACTTGTAGTAACATTTTTCGTGGTTTCTCCAATCATTGTTTTTATGGCATGGATTGCGATGTCAATAAAATACATCGGATTGATTGCCTCTGGAGGTATTTCATTAACAACGTTTTTGAAGTTAATTTTGTGTATATCCCCAGGCGTTTGCGGAATAATTTTTCCTGTATGTTTTTTGTTGTCAGCAGTAATCGCCATTTATGGTTTGCAATCAAATAAGGAGCTTACAGTGTTTTTGAGCTCTGGAAAAAGTCCACTGTCTGTTTTGGTTCCAATTTTGTTTTGGGGATGTTGCATAGCTGGGCTTGTCACTTTTTGCAATACCATAGGCGCGCCGCATGCCTATAAAAAGTTCGAAACTCTGAGAGAGAAAATATATACTGAAGTTTCGACAAATTTTCTAAAGGCACAATCATTTAATCTCGTTGGAGATTCGGTTATATATGTTGGTTCTCGTAATCATAATTCTGTAAATAACATATTCATATTTCATCTTTCCAAAAAAGACAATGCAATTATGAATATAATAACTGCCAGGCATAGCTCTCTTATACACAGCGGTAACAATATATTGGTGCAACTGGACAATGGATGTAGGCAAGAAATCGATAAAAATGACGACATAGTGTCCACGTTAACGTTTGATAGCCTTACGTATGATATAACGCAATTTTTCCAAAGTTCTTATAAAAAATCCTCAAAGGTAAAACATAAGACACAATCGGAATTGTTGCAAATTGCTCGGCATAGTCCGGAGAAAAAAGTGAGACAAAATTGTTTGGCAGAATATCATTCCAGAATATTGATTTCATTTTCTTCGATAATAAATGCTCTAATTGTCGGGATATTTTTGATATGTACTCGGGAACGCGCTCGTGGTAGCAAAGACGCAATATTAGCGTTTTCATTTGGAATAATCAGCCATGTTTGCCTCATGGTCTTGATGAATTTAGCAACAAAAAATAATAATTTAATAATTTTTAATTACACGGCAGTAAGCTTAGTTATCCTATTTCTCTACGTGTTTTTCGTACAAAGAAGGACTTAGCAATGTTTTCAACGCTAACGAAATACATCATAAAGAATTTTATCAAGAGTTTCATAGTTGTATTTTTATGTTTCTACGTAATCATCTCGCTTCTAGAGTTAATGGATGCTGTTCGACAATACTTTTCCGCAGGATATTCTCCATCGGTAACTCAAATTATGAAAATCACATTATGTCGTGCAACTGTGACAATTTGCACGTGCTTTTCATTTGCGGTATTGTTTGCAACAGTGATATTTTTCACAACGATGCACAACCATCTCGAGCTCAATATTATAAAAGGATCGGGTGCATCACCATATAAAATTCTACGTATGCTTTTTGTTGCGGTCTCTATCTTAAGCCTATCTTACATATCGGTTTTTGATACCTTATCCGTTTATTCATATAGAACGCAGGATATCAGCCTTGCAAAGCCACAATCTAAAGGTGAGAATTTAAGCGTTACCAGTAAAGGAATATGGTTTCGGGATATATGTGATAACAAATCTTACATAATTTATGCAAGGAATTTTGATCGTATCACTACTTCTTTGAATGGGATTAGAGTTTTTGAATTTGATGAGAAAGGCAACTTCGTAAATACGATACTGGCTCATTCCGCATTGATCAAGGATAACGTTTGGTATATACAACGTTGCAAAATAATTACGCGTAGTGGAGATACGATCAAGCAGGATGTACATACATTGCCAACAAAACTTTCGTATAAAACAATTAACAAAATGGTGGCTGATCCTCACAGTATTTCTTTCTGGAAAATTATGAAATTAGCGAATCTTCTTGAAAAAGTTGGTTTATCAAGTAGATCTTATCAGATGCACTGGTTTTTGCGCATATCTACGATATTACAAATATTTGCATTTGTAGCGATAGCTGCAGCATTTCTTATGCGGTATAACCATCGCGATCGTAAGCCGTATGTTCAAAAAGCCTCAGCTCTTATTGCCTGCGCCTTCCCTCTGCATTTTATCAATAACATCATCCTCGCATACGGCGAGAATGGGGCTATGCCACTCTCAGTCTCAACTTTCCTAGTTCCAATAGCCACTTTGCTTGCGGGGATATTATTTCTGAATGAAACGTAATTGATACTCCAGTCTAGTTCCCAACTGAAAATTTAACACCTATTGTATTGCAACCACAATCAACATGGATGATTTCGCCTGTAATTCCAGAAGCCAGATCGCTTAGCAAAAATGTACAAGCAGAGCCCACATCCTCACGTGTCACATTACGCTTCAACGGAGAACGATGTCTCTCGTATTCTAAAATTTTAGAAAATTCACCAACTCCAGATGCGGCAAGTGTTTTTATTGGGCCGGCAGAAATAGCGTTTACTCTAATCCCGAATTCTCCAAGGTCATCAGCTAGGTATCTTACGCTAGTTTCAAGCGCAGATTTAGCCAAAGCCATTACGTTATAATTCGGAACCACTTTTTCGGCTCCATAGTATGTCATAGTTGCAAGAGCACCACCGTGAGGCATCAATTTTTGCGCATATTTACAAACTTCAGTAAACGAAAAACACGAAACATTCATTGCATTTAAAAAATTTGCTCGAGAAGTATTGCAGTATTTCCCGGTAAGTTCATTTTTGTCAGAGAAAGCTATTGAATGTACAATGAAATCAATTTCCCCCATCTCATCCGCAATTTTATTGAAAGTTTGTTCGATTTCCCCATCTTTCGATACGTCACACAAGAAGACATTGTGACCTCCGAAATCTCTAGCTATATCGGAAATTTTATCCTTAAAATACTCTGTTTGCGCCGTGAAAATTAGTTCTGCTCCCTGTTTTCTAAGTGCTTCGGAAATGCCGTAAGCTATAGAAAATTTATTTGCGAGCCCCATTATCAGGCCCCTTTTCCCCTGCATAATCATCAAACAAAACTTTCAATAAATCATTAATACTCAAATCGTATTAAAAATTAAGCATTCTTTCAATGTTTTGTGGCGATGATTAACGGAAAATTAATCTTTATTGGATACCATTTCGATATGAATCTGAGTACAGTTACTTGAGTTATGGCGAATTTGGGAGCAACGAGTTTGAGACATTACATGTCCGGCATTGACGGTACAATTCCCGGAATTGGTGGATGTCCTTTTGATATGGATAAGTTGCAAAACGACTATGTCAATGGAGCGATAACCCCAAACAGAATAATTCACTTTACAGGGGATGAGCTAAAGACAGACGTCAAAATGTCGCTTTCACCATTGAACGACTATGGCAATAAGGATCATGAAGTTCTTGATGTTATCGCTTGTTCTGGCTTTTACGAAACGTCGACTCTTAGTTTTAGAATACCAAATCTGCATAAGCCTGGTGCTGCTCGAGCCTCAGATGTTTGGGTTGTTATTCCGCAGAATATCATTGTGCCGCAGTTAGTGAAAAAACTGCATCAGGGGGCTATTGATGGTATATACATCGCTACTTTATCATTCCTAAATGCTGGTGATGAAGATAAGCCGCAAGTCACTCAGGTGCATGACTATACAAGCTGTTTTATAAAATTTGTAGATTCGTTGAGCTATGGAGCCCTAGCAGTATTTGCATTTTCATTTGTCAGATTAAAGATAACACAGCATGACTATAAGCAAATAAGTGAAAAAGGAGCTAATGGAGCGGGCGGACAATATGTCTACGAATTTGATTATAACGCAGCTCTTGGAAAAAAAGGGTAAGCGAATCATTCGCGCAAAAGTTCATTGAGACTCGTCTTGCTTCTGGTTTTTGCATCATTTTTTTTAACTATCACAGCGCAAGATATGTTAATTCCGCTCTTGCTTGGATAGGTCCCAGGAACTACGACAGAACCAGCTGGCACAACTCCGTATACAATTTCTCCGCTCTCTCGATCGATAATCTTGGTCGAAGCTGAAATTGATACGCCGGAGGCTATAACTGAATTTTCTTCAACGATGACCCCTTCTAGAATTGAACTATGTACCCCAATGAAACAATTGGCTTCAATAATCACTGGCCTTGCGCAGGCGGGTTCTAACACACCCCCAATAACGGATGACGCTGCGATATGACAATTTTTCTCAATTTGTGCGCACGAGCCAATCGTTGCATTGATATCAATCATTGTCCTTTCGCCAATATACGCGCCTACATTTATATAGCTAGGCATTACAACCGCGTTATCTCCGATATAAACTCCATCTCTAATTACGGCCAGGGGCACCTTTCTATATCGTGGATTATTATAATCATACGCCAAAAGCCCCAATTTGTCATAGCAATCAAAATTCTGCCGCATAGCCAACTTTGTTTTAAAAGCTAGCAATATCGCCTCTTTTACCCATTGATTAACTATCCAACTTTTACCTATTTTTTCCGCTACGCGTATCTCGCCGGCATTCAGCAATTCAAAAATTTCATCTATAACTTGATTTACACGATCATCCGGAAGTTCGCCAATGCAGCATTTTTTTACTAATTCTTCATAACTGTTGAGCATATTGGGCAAAATACTTACTACTCATTCTGACATTTTATCATATCCATCGCTCATCCAAATCAACTATGTATTTGGCTTAGACTTATCGCATTTAATCAAATCCATAATGTTCCCTAAAAAACAACTAACTCGTGCAGCTATATCAAATTGCTAAAGTGGATCTTTCTTTATTTGTTTTGGAATAGCAAAATTTTTTCACGGGTTAACATAATTTTAATAAATTCCCAATAGGCTAGGAAATAGAACGAGGAATACAAAGAGATGCTGGGGAGGATCTCATGTCACGTACGTATCGATTACTGATTATAATTTTATTGGGAATGTTACCAATATATCAGGCAGATGCTGGGGATAGTACGGATACAGAAGAAGTGGCTGGGAATTCATCAGAGGAATCGGAAGAGCCTGTCGAGCCTCAATTGTATGATTTTCATGATATTCTAACTCTAGAAGAAGGGTCGCAGGTGATTTTTGGCACCGGATTGTTTCGGAGTACGTCCGGACTTGTTAACTATACCAATAAGGTACAATTGCGTCCCAATTCAACATTGACGTTACGAGCTGGCGATGGAGAAAACACCGGAGTGTTCCACAATTATGGAAGATGTGAGATGTATAAAAATTCCAAAATAACTGGCGGAGGAACGATTTTTGAACATGGACGGTTTGAAGATGACAATGCAAACAATGTCCGAGCATCTCAAAATAAAGCTGATTATGAGCGAGGATACATAATTGACTACTACGATACTCAACAAGACCTCACGACAGATCAAGAAATTCAGAATGCCGCTTATTACGATTTAGTGAATAATGAAGATGCGCCTATACGAAAATTTAAGATTTATTACATGGGGTGTGGCATATTCACCACTTCTAAAGAACTCGGAGATCCTAGTATTCAGGCAACTGATTTTGCTGAAATTACTGATTCAATGAGGGGAACAGACAACCAGGGAAAAATAGATTCAAGTATCATCTTTAAAAGGGATGCCCTTGATTTCAATCAAACAGCCGGCTCCATTGATACAGCTTACGATTTGAGAACGCTGTCAAATGACTATGGTTCGTTGGGAACGATACACATTTCTGACCAAACAGATGATATTAAATCATCGTTCTTTTCAATACGTGGATTTGATACTGAAGACGCCGGGCATGACTGCTCAGGGACAGACGGCTCCACATATTTTAAATTTGGACGAAATTTAGACAGAGATGTTTGGGTTCCAAAGGTTGATGATAAGGTTGTGCTAGGAAAAACAATGCCAGACACAGAAAATGCCGCCGCATATGAGCAGGACATTATGGATACGCTGAACACAAGTGCCGAAAACAATGACAATCTCTTTGCGTATAAGGATTGGGAGCCAAATGATCCAGTGACAACTTATCACGGAGACAATTCGTGGTTTAATGGTGTTTATAAGTTGAAACGCGGAGCCATTATCGTAAAAAATACAGCAGGAATGTTTGGTGGACGAGTTGAGCTCGGAGATGCGGATGTATACGAGAGCCCTACGGGAGCTGGCACTGGAACTTTGGCATTACATAGAGATTTAGTTGCAGGTAACGAAGATGCAAAAAATTTCATAAAAAATGTGAGGCCTACTGAATTTGAGTGGGAAGGTGGCGCGAAAGATGAATACAACAAGCCTGACATCTATATGAACGGTAACTCTACACTTTTCTTCAATTTGCAACCAGACCAAAACGGAAATCAGATATTTTCATTCTATGGAAACATAACTGGCACTGAACGAGATAGGCTGATATTTGAACAAGGAGAAGTCAGAATTAAGGGAGATTGCTCTGGCTTTAAAGGTAGCATTGCAGTGACTCCAGGGGCTAAGTTTGAAGTGAGAAGTAGCGATGCCGGAAGTAGTAGTACATACCAGGGAAAGTTTCCGAATGCGAATATATACCAAGTTTATGGCGCAGATGCTGGAGAAAATGCAGGAAAGTTTGTGACAAATCCGACAGCGGTAACGTCAGTAGATACTGCTACTATGGAGAATGTCACGATAAATAACGGTATCATGGAGCTGAACAATGCCGGCAGTGAAGATGGCGGGAAGATTACCTTAAAGAGCGCAAATATTGAAAGCACGGCGATGACGACATTGAACGATGAATCTAATATTAAAGATACAGTGATAAGAGGGGTGCTCGTTGCAAAAGGCGATATGACTGTCGAGAATACGACTTTGGAAGGAGGTGTGCTCGTTCTAGACAATGCAACTTTGACAACAGATAACATGACGGCAGGATCTACGATTGCAAGTTGGGGAAATGGGAACTACAGGGATGTAGTAAATATTGGAGCTAACGTTGGTGCAGGAGCAGGGTATTTCCGCATTACTCAGCAGCATACTTTGAAGTTGTTTTCGGACTACAACGTTACTACTGGCGAAGCTGATTACATAAATGTTGCTAACTCGGTTGCTAATATACAAACAGCTGGTGGTATAGCCGTCGCTGGTATGAACTTCAATGAAATGCCGACAAATGACCAATATGTATTTAAGATATATGATGGTGCCGGTCACACAGATAATATGCCTGTTACCATCGGTGGCTCATACAATGGTGGCGATCCTGTATTTGATGTATATGTCAATGGGACTTTTAATCCGACTAATACCAATCCCATAAATGGTATAAACGCCGGTGGAATTGATAATGTAGGAGATACCAAATTAGACTATAACGTTACAAATAATGCACAGAAAGTTACGACATACTTAGATAACGGCGTGCGCATTCTGGAATTCGGCAATGGAAACATATATAAAGTCGAAGGCCAGTCCGCTGGGCGATATGGAAATGTTGTTCTTACGAAATATCTTACCGATAGATCCGTTGTTGCGGACGTTGTCCAAAGTGGCGCCATTAGCTCTATTGCGCTAAACATTGGAGATACAATATCTGATGCAGATGACATTTTAAACTCATCGATTTTCTCAAATAGTGAAGCTGCCTTGTTAGATTCTGAGGTAAAAACGCGAGGAACTTCTGGCGGCACTTCATCCACAAACGAAGAATCCCAAACAGAGAAGCATCATAGAAATGATGCATTACCGCTTTCAGAGAAAAAAACTAAAAAATATAGGATTTGGAACAAAACTTTTGGAGAGCATGACGCAATTGACTTGCGAGGAAGTAGCAATATGAGCATGAATGAAGCAGGAACAATTCTAGGATTTGACAGCGAAGATATGAAATTCAATTCGTTTGGGTATGATACGATGCTGAGGCCTACAATTTTCCTGGGACTTCAACACAATAATCTTAGGTATAAAGGCGATAAATATGGCATCAATGGTTATTTTGGCGGCGCCAAAGCATCACTGTATGCCAAAAATCAGGTTCTTGAAGTGTTTGGGCTATATGAACAATTCAACACCAGAGCTACGTTGCCAGCGAATTACTCAGGTTCATATCAAAAAATTAAGGCTAAGACCCATATATTGAATTTGGGGGCAAAATATGCCATAGACGTTAAATTACACCAAAACCTATATATTCGTCCTAATGTATCCTTGGGCTATGCATTTATGTGGTCTCCTGCATTTACTGGATATAACGAAGCTAGTCATAAATTGCGCAATCGCCATATGATTTCTGTGGCGCCTGGCGTTAGCCTTATTCGAAGGCAGGGAGATTGGCTCATTCGAGGATTTGTAGCATATCATCGCAAATTCGGCACGAAAGGGCGAACGAAAGCGACAGGAGTGTCTATGAAAACAGATCTGACCAAAAAGAGATTCTTAGAATATGGAGCGGAAGTCACAAAAGATAATATAGCTAACAACACAAGCGCGAGCCTAAAACTATCAAGGAAAACCTTTGGTATCCGCGGATTTAAGGCAACGATATCTGTCGGCATAAAGTTCTAAGGGAAAAGGTGAATGGACTATGCTCCATTCAAGCCTTATTTCATCAAATAATCCATTAACTCATGAAAATTTTGAGGAGTTAACTTTGCGGGTTGTTCCGTTGAAATTTTACGCAACACTTCAGGTATAGAGAGCTTTTGTTCGTGCAATTTTATTGCATTGTATAAAGCATATATGTGGTTAGACAAATCTGTATATTCTCTATGTTGAAACTCTTCTTTTATTAATTCATCTGAACAATTTGCATATTGTTCGCTTACCTCATCATAATCATACAATCGTAACACCTCCAGCGATTGCAGCGATTGTCGCATATCTGTTACATTTTGCTTCTTCACCAACAAATCCGCCAAACAAGTTGAAACTAATATTCTGTATATTTCCCAAAGTCTCAATGCCTTGCTGTAATCAAATATCGTTTCAATATACAGCGAAAAAAGCTCAGGATTTGAATTTCCGGTCCTTGTTTTTGTCTTTACCATCCAAGCATGTTCTATCATATGGGCAATTTCATGTATTAGGAAAACCTCAGCATCTGTAGTCGACATGTACGTTAATTTTAAGCAGTAGTTATCAGTGATTTTCTCCGGATCCATAAATCTCAATTGGATTTTTTTAAGCCACTCTTCATATTTTTGTTGATCTTGAGGATCATCAAACTTATATTTTTCCTTTTCTGCATCAGCTTCAGTCATGCGTAAAAGCTCGGCGGCATCAGATACTTCACTGTGGATCGCCTAATCTATGTATGAATTCTTCGCCTCATCATCCTCGTTTTCATATACATATAATTCCATCCATCTGCCTTTACTCTCAATTTCCTTAAAATCAGTCGGGGACGCACAAATCTTTGTGTTTATTGGGCTTTTTTGTAAATTCTACACATTCAGATTACTGGTGTTCGTTAATGCGTTTCAAACCAACATATAGCATCATATCCATTGTCATACTCAGGTTGCTGTTCTCTGGCTAGTTTCTCATAATAACTTGCTTTCTCTGCTTCATTCAGTTCTTCAGAATGCTCTGGATCTAGATATACAACACCAGAGCTCCCCGGCTTGATTATCCGCAAATACGGCGGGACGTCCTCAAGCCCATACGAAATGACGTCTACACACGATCCTGAATCAACTGTCCATTCAGCATATGTAAATTCCGTCTTAGCAATTGCTCTTTCAACAACTCCTATCAGATACTCTCCAATCTCTCCACTATCTTGGAGCAATTTTTTATAAAAGTCTTTAGCCCTATTTTTTACCAAAGATCAATCTATTTCTGCTTCTGGTTAGCTACTATTAGTCAATTTTTCAATCTTTTTTCTTGTTTGTTCTAACGGCAGTAGCAGGCAAAGCATCTGCCTCACGTCATCGCTAATCCACTTATACCTACTTTTGTTGTCCTAAAAGAACTTTACCGGGTCTTTAGCGAACAACTTAAATTCACTATCCATAGTGTGGCAAGTGGCCACACAGCACAACACAACCAATAATCTCAATATACCCCTGATATTCATCATAAAGTTCAAAGCTATAAAAACACCCGTCAGTATTATAACTTGTAAAAAGCTCTCTGTCACTCAATATTGTTATGAGCTTATACAGGATACGAAAAAAGTTTGACTGATTTGAAAATTTTGTGTTATCATTTTTGCAAAGAGTGGGTCTTTAGTTCAGTTGGTTAGAACCCTCCGCTCATAACGGAGTTGTCGTAGGTTCGAGTCCTACAGGACCCACCAATTTTCGCTGAAATTTTTATAAAGTGAGTGCGGTTTTTATGCTCGTAGGAATGGGCTCGTTTGATACTGCTGTCAGGTCCGTTAGCGTGGCTAAGACTTTACATCTTGAAAAATGCTCTATTGTATCAATTAGCGTCGTGTTGCCGTTCAAGATGATACCTAAGATATCAATGTTCCGTGCTCTTAAAACCCCGATGGTCAAGAATATATGATTTAAAAATCCTAATTTAGATTTCGCCACTATTAATGCCTTTGCATTCAGAAAATTGATTAAATCAGCCATCATTATGTTTTTGGTAATTGGCACGAGAGCGCCGCCGGCCCCTTCAATCACTGTATTATTTGGGGGGCATTGTCTCTTTATGGTATCTACATCAATATCTATTCCTTCAAGATGTGCCGCATCATATACCGATAGTGGCGCCTTCAGTCTATATGCGTTAGGAATAATATGTGTTGTCGGAGAAAACTGAATGATTGTATTAGCATCCGAATCATCACCGGTCTGTATCGGCTTAAAATAGGAAGCCGCAGTATTTTTGCAGATCCATGCAGAAGTTATTGTTTTTCCGATATCTGTATCAGTCCCTGTGACGAATATATTCATGCAGCACCTTGCTCGAAACTATATCTCTTATCTTATCAAAGAACAGAGCAATGTTATTTGCTAATACAACAAGGCATAACAAAAAACGCTATAAGAGAATCACGCGTGGCAGTAGCTGGATCTAATTGTCCAGATTTTATCGAAAGTTCATTATTAATCACGCGTTGAAATATCTCTTGTTGTAATTTCGCACCTAGCCCACCATTTATCAACCTTTTTTCCAGGATTTTATGTATAAGCATTGCGTTTGCGGAAGCTTCGGTTTCATTTAATCCATCGTTTAGAGTGATAGAAGGGAAATTTTTAGACACAGCCATTGATGGCTTCTTTTCTTTCTCGGGCAAAGTATCATGAAGCTGTCCGAAAATATCATTTTGCATAATCTTCATAACTAAACACTCTCTGTAAAAAATGCACTTTTGGAACTGTGCATCCCGAATATAAATGTATTCTTATTTAAACTATTATCTCCATTAAGCAATGTTTCCTTCACTAGGCATTTATCCAAAAAGAAATGGAGCTTGACAGCAACACCATGTGGAACGTAAAGGCATATGATTTCCTTCATTTTTTGAAGAGCAGAAAACGTTTGATCTTTTGAATATTTTTTGGGCAGAAACTTTGCATACTGCTCAAAATCCAAAGCCCCAATTAAAACCGTTATACCTTTCGTCGCATCCCAAATTTTATCTCCCAATAGACAGGTTTTCCCCAATTTATTATGCCTCCCTTTTTTTCCAATAGACATCCGCTCTCCGAGAGGAGCTTGTATAAAACCGCCCTCAAATTGGCGAATTTCTATTGGCACTTTAAAAAAGCTTTCTAGAATAGCTTTCAAACCAGCACTAGATCTCGTGCGACGCCAAAACAAATTTTGAACAGAAACCTTAAATTGTTCCGGGATCATCCCGGCTTTTGACTTCATATTTAATTCTAATCCAGATAAGCTAAAAATTATGTTTCCTATGACAGAATTTTCAATCGGGCTTGACAGGGTTTCAATATTTTGACGTTTCAAAAACGCATATCTTAGCGAAAGTATTTTGCTATTGTATATATCAAAATAATCGTACAACGCACCGCGTGTTGTACGCTCATAACTTAAAAACTCTTCTGTATAACTGTCTGGTATTGGACTTTCAATTCCAACAATACCATTCATATTCACATGTATCTCCGCAAGGCCATCTTTTATGCCCTCAACCTTTGAGACGTCTATGTACTTCGATGTATAATTCACGTTTGATTTGATGTCGACAAACTTAATTTCGCATCTTTTTAGCGCAACATCTAACGCCTTCACAAATGAGAACTTTTCAGCCTCATATATAAATCTTTCTAAAAGTGAATCAGCCTTTGCCACTTAAATCCCCATCCGGCATCTGATAAAAAAATTGGTTGCGAGGGTTGGATTTGAACCAACGACCTTCAGGTTATGAGCCTGACGAGCTACCAAGCTGCTCTACCCCGCGATATTCCTTGTTAACCCTATTATATATCGTTCAATTGCTAGGCACAACAAAATTTATAATTTTTTTCAGATGCAAATTAATATTAACACCATTACACTATTCCCCCTGGATGCACCATAACAAAGTGCATCGGGGGAATTTTTTGCTCAAAACTCAATTAACTCAGAGTAATTTTTTTACTTTATAACTGATTCTATAGCTGGAAGCAACTGTTCGGCAGAGGAAAGACGCAACATTGTTGCCTTACCATCCTTTAATGTAAATATTGCAGGCACTAACGGCAATTTCATGCTCTCGGCCAATCTGCCATTTTCTGCCAACTTTTTATCGCAATCATCCATCATACCTTCTATTTCCTTATTATCCAAACCGGCTGCTTTCAACGACGATTCGATGAATTTCTTGTCTATATCTCCCTTGCTTGAAGTCACATGCTCAATAAACTTTATGGCCTTTTCTGCACTTTTCTCGTATACGGCCAAATAGACCTTTGCAAGAGTTACAGAATCGTTGCCCAAAACCGCGACAGGAAGCACCTTAAAGCACAGATCCTTCTTTGCCTTCACTAAGTTCAACATTTGTTTTTGTATCTCGACGCAGGCTTTCTCCAATGGATCGATGAAACAAATCACTGATGCCTTGGATTCAAGCTTCCCAAACTTCATAGCTAATTTAGTAATATCTGCACTTTTATCGGATACAGTCTGTTCAATTTTTTTCAATTCATCCTCGCGCTGTTTTGCTATTCCCTCTCCCATAGCATTCATAACAAGTTGAGGATTTTGTTTTACTGTATCAACTATTATACCTCGGACTTTTTCATCAAAAGTTGCGCTTTCAGCCACTGATGATGGCTTCTTGGGGCAAAAATATGCGGCAGACGCCACTATTAATGCCAAAATAGACACGATTATAGAAGCTTTACAACCGCATCCAGAACATTTTTGTTTGTTTTCCATAAATTTTTCCAAAAAAACAACTAGGTCTACATAACTTCATCTTATAACAAATTTGCCCGAATCCATAAATAAATCTCATAAAGGAAGATGTTTTTCACAAGATGCATTCGCACCCTTAAACGCACCAGATATGATATACTACAAATAGCGGCAGTTTTTTGAGCTTATATCATGATTTCGTACGTCATCATTGCAGTTGTATTGTTGTTAGTTTGCAGCACAATCTTCATTGTGGATCAGCAAACTTGCGCAATCATAGAGCGGCTTGGCAAATTTCAAAGACTTGCCTACCCAGGACTAAATTTTAAAATTCCATTTATTGAAAACAAGCGCGCAAGTCTTTCAATGCGGATACATCAGCTTGAAGTGGTCGTGGAAACAAAAACTAAGGATAATGTGTTTGTTAAGGCGGTTATCGCTGTACAATACAGAGTTCTTCAGTCGAAAATTTATGAAGCATTTTATATGCTCCAGGATCCAGTTGGACAAATAACATCATTTGTCTTTGATTTAGTGAGAGCGCAAGTGCCAGCTATGGACTTAGATGACGTTTTTTCTCGCAAAGACGATATAGCAGATGCAGTAAAAGAAGAGCTTGAAACGCCAATGGCTGATTTTGGGTATGAGATCATTAAGGCTTTAGTAACAGATATCGACCCGGATGCTAATGTCAAATCCGCTATGAACGAAATAAATACCGCCCAAAGATTGAGAGTGGCCGCCACAGAAAAAGGGGAAGCCGAAAAGATTTTAAAAGTAAAACAAGCTGAAGCCGAGGCAGAAGCTTGTATTCTACACGGAAAAGGTGTTGCTGGTCAGAGGCAGGCGATTATAGAGGGTTTATGTCAATCTGTTGATGAATTTGTAAAGCAAACTGGAACGACGCCGGCACACGTGATGGATATGGTTTTGCTAATACAATACATAGATACATTAAAGGATATAGGCTCAAATTCGAAATCGAGTGTGGTGTTTGTTCCTCATAACCCAGGAAATTTTTCATCGCTAGGAGAACAGTTGCGTGAAACAATCTTCGCATCTGATCTTTTGAAAAACTCAAAAAAGTAACGGATCACGATCTCAACAAGCAGGATTTAGCGTCGCAATAAGTCCATAGCGCTTACCTTTTTGTTCGCAAGTTTCTTGGACATAACGCGTTTCAACATTTCAAAATCTTTAATAAGACGATTAACATCCACCACTTCTTGAGCGCATCCCTTCGCTATCCTGCGACGTCTTGACGCGTTTAACATCTGAGGATTACGACGTTCTTCTTTTGTCATAGCCCGTATTATCGCTAATTGTCGGAACGGTATTTTTTCGGAGAACGCTGGTCGGTCAAGTTGTGCTTTAAGTTTACCCATACCCGGCATCAATTTCATAAGTCCGTGCAAACCACCAATCTTTATCAACTGCTCAAGATATGCCTCCATGCTTTCCAAATCAAACTTGTTGTCTACAGTTTTCTGCAAACTAGCCTGATCCAACGAACGTGTTTTCTCCATCAGGCCCGGCATGTCTCCCCGATCCAATATCCTAGAGGCAATGCGTTTTGGATCAAATTCTTCAATATCAGAGATTTTTTCTCCAGTACAAATGTATTTGATTTGACAATTTGCTACATACTTCGCGGAAAGAACCGCTCCCCCTTTAGAATCGCCGTCCATCCTTGTAAAAATCAAACCTGTTAGCTTAGTCGCATCGTTAAACGACCTAGCCATATTAACTGCGTCCTGCCCCATCATACCGTCTACGACGAGAAGTAACTCATTAGGTTGTATGACCCTCTTCAATGAAATTACTTCATCCATCATACTCTCATCTATGTGTAACCTACCCGCTGTATCGTATATGATAATGTCATACTTATCCTGAATGCTAAGGGATTTTTTGGCAATATCTATAGGGGTATCGCCCGGCAAAAAATCGTCGAAAAAATCTATGGAATTGTTATTAGCTAATACTTTTAATTGTTCTATGGCTGCTGGACGATAAGTATCCAGAGATACCAGCAAAACTTTTCTTTTAAACTTATTTTGAAAAAGATTTGCCAGTTTTGCAGAAGTTGTCGTTTTTCCAGTCCCCTGGAGTCCGAGCATCAAAATTTTTCCTCGTCTAAAGCTTGAGTCATTGTCAGAGCGTCCTAGAAATGCAACAAATTCATCGTATACAGCTTTCAATACGGTTTGCTCCGGAGTTATACTATTCAGGATTTTTTGTCCTGCTAATTTTTCCTTGAGTTTTGCAGTAAAATCTTTAACTACCGGCAGAGCAACGTCAGCATCTAGCAAAGAAATTCGGATTTCTTCTATCGTGGAATTTACTATTCCTTCAGTCAGTATTCCTCTTCTACCTATTTTCCTTATGATTGAAAGTAATTTATCAGACAGATTTGAGAACATAGATATTCCTCGGAAAAAACGTTACAACCATTGTTTTCAATAGTCTATTATACCCCGCGCTGAAAATGCAAAATGTTTTCTGAGCAAAAACGTATAACTCATTGGAGTAATTTTGCATATTTTCTGCCAATGACATGATCATATTTAGGATTCCACCTAAAATCTATATTTTTAGAAATATCTGTTAAAAAGTTGTTAAGGAGGCTAGGCTAAAAATTAGCTAATACCAGTTACCACACAGCTCAGCAATTCCTATTTATAGATTTGACTAGATAAGCATTGTGGGGTAAACTGAGAACTGGGGCAAAAGATTGTTTTGAGGGAGATGCGATGAAGTTTGGTATTTTAAAAGGGCTTTTGATAATTACATTGGGGAATATTTTAGCGCTCAGCTCATTTGCTAGTAGCAACAATGTTCACGTCTTTTCAAAGAAGGATAATCCTATAAATGCCAAGCGTGAGCTTGCAAAAATTTGGATATCCATCAGATTTAACAATCACATACAAAATTTAACGAACAAAAACTGTTGGGTTTTTGAGGGTAAGTATAAATCTAGTATCGACAACATTCTAACTGAGATAAGTAATTCAATGCTTGATATATGCCCGTATGCAAAATCGGCTAAATACAGTGATGGTAGCAAGATTGCTGAATTTTTCAAAGAGGAAGGTTTCAATCCAATATCAGCATACCAAGGAGCGAACTGGAATTATGTCGTATTGATGAATTTGCTGCAAAATATGAGAAACAGAGATATCGAGAGCATAAAATACGAGTGGCAGAAGATTCACATTTTAGATGAAGTAGTTATGGACATACGGAATGCAAACATAAGACAAGCCAGTCAATATGACTATGATCGGAAGCATTACATAGAGAGTTTAAATCATGCGGCAAACGATATACTGCAGTATTTTGATAGCTTAGATTTGTGGAGATTTGTTCTGCGAATAAAACAAAAATTTTATAAACCGACCAGTCCAGTTCAAAAAAATACGTCCGTCCCCTCCCCCATGCAAATAACAAGAGATCAAATGCCTCATGGGATAAAAAATGAAGGAGGCACTTGCTATCTAAATGCGGTACTACAGTGTTTATATAACAGTGCTCCAATAAGAACCGCCATACAAAAATTAAGTCAATCACCGCAGAACAAATTGGCACAACAGATAAATAACATATTCCTTCAACTTGCGACAAATGGGACGAATGAACTGGATTTCAATGGAGCGGTCTCAAGCATAGCTAGGCACATAGGAATGGATCGCATAAGCAATAAACAGCCTTCCATCGGCAATCAAGACCCAGCAGAGGCTATAGGAAACATCCTAGATACGCTAATAGATGAAGAAATAGCGCCGCAGCTAAGTCGTATAAACCAAAAATACAGCAAGCAATCAGATGCCTCTAAAAAAGGACAATTATCACAAAATCTTCGCCACCATAGCACAATCGGCCAAATTTGTGACATTAAATGTAGTGATATCATAACTTGTAATAAATGCGATAATCGCAGTACGAATGATACCCGGCTAACCAAACTGGATCTCGCCCTACTAAAGGCACACAGCAAAGAAATTTTGCTGCACGATTTAATCAGATCGTTCGAAGCCGAGGAAATCTTGAATGATACAAACAAATGTTGGTGTCCGAACTGTAAGCGAAACGAGCCGGCATCGAAGCGCATAGTGCTTAACACGTTGCCTAAGGTTTTGTGCTTAAGCTTAAAAAGATATGAGGTTAAAGACAAAAAAACGTCTTTCAGAGGCGATACAATATCATTTCCCGATGTAATAAAAATAAGACAATATAAATACAAACTTCGCTCATTCGTCTATGGCGGATATATAAAGGGTGGACATATCATAATGGAAGGCTATGCGGATGATGCAACTCCATATACTGCTAACGATGGACAAGTATTAATCAAAGGCGAATTATCACCCTCAAAAGCTCAAATGTTATTTTATGAGCGGATGGAATAGGAGGAATGCGTGGAGTGCTTCATTTCTAAAAAAATAATAATTTGTTAAAAAATTTACGTGTGCTATCCTTCTCCTAAGGTGGTTGGATTTTTCGAATAGGATGCCATATCTTTTATCTACATTAACTTTTTTCCTGTTACTAGGGGTCGTTGTTGTTGTGCATGAACTGGGCCACCTAATCGTGGCGCGCATAAATGGCGTTTTTTGTGAGGCATTCTCATTTGGATTTGGCAGTGTCCTATTTAAAAAGAAGGACAAGAAGGGGACGGAATGGCGAATATCGTTATATCCTCTGGGGGGATACGTCAAGATGCTTGGAGATGCAGATGTCTCCAGCGTAAGAGAAGTAATGCCAGAAGGATATACGGAAGAAGACATGGAACGTATGTCCGTGCATCGCAAAAAGCCATGGCAAAAACTACTAATCGCAGCTGGAGGGCCGTTTGCAAATTTTGTATTCGCAATTTTGGTGCTTTTTACGTTGTCGACAATCAACGGAGTGCCGGAATATGACAATACAATAACGGTTATTTCAGAACAAAATTTAGCTTATAGATCCGGCCTCCGAACAGGAGACGTCATAACAAAGGCGAATGGCACAGAAGTAGATAACTTCATTGACATAGCAAAGCAAGTAAAAACTTCAGCTGGAAGAGATTTGAAGCTTGAATTAAAGCGAAATGGCGAAACGAAGGAATTCAACATCGAGATGTTTGAGCGAACAGAAGATGGAGTGAAGCCAATACAAAGTCTTGGCATCGCTCCGAAGGGATTCAAATACAAAAAAGTTTCTATTCTGCAATCTGTTGGTTCAGCAATATTGACGACCTGGCGTTTGGCTTATTCGAATGTAACCGCTATTTGTAAGATAGCTACTGGATCGATGAGCCCGAAAAACGTTGGCGGGATAATCTCGATTTTTAAAGTTTCTTCCGATAGCGCAGAGGCGGGAATCGTCAGTTTCATAACAATGATCGCAATGATATCAATCATATTGGGAGCGGTAAACCTCTTGCCAATACCGGTTCTGGATGGCGGTTCAATAGCCATTGCTGCAATAGAATGGGTCATCGGAAAACCGTTGAATAAAAAATTCGTAAATGTAATATTTACGGTTGGATTAGTTGCGGTAGTTGGCCTGATGGTATTGGGAATGTGGAATGACTTGGTAAATATAAAGTTTTTTAGTTGGTTGGAGAGTTTAGTAAAATGAAGAAATTAGTAACAAGCCTAGTTTTAGGGTTAGTAATAGCAAACAATGCCGGAGCCGTAAAGGTTACTGATATAAAATATATCGGATGCGAACGCATAGAAAAAGAGACGGTGAGTACGTATTTTCCGATACAAGTCGGCGACGAGTGCGATACAGAAACGATTAATGATGCGTTGAAAACTTTAAAAGAAACGAATTTCTTTAAAGACGTAAAAGTCCGACTGTCCGGTTCAACCGTTATCGTCGAGGTGCAGGAGGCGCCGATTATAAATAAGATATCGTTTGAAGGAAATTCAAAACTATCGGATGCGGACATAAAAAAGGCAATCAAGCTAGGTTCGCATGAGCCTTTGTCGCCAGCCAAGGTCAAGGAAGTTCAGCAAGGATTGTTACAAATATACCGCAAAATGGGACGCTATAATGCGACTGTGACACCGAAAATCATTAAGTTGAAAGACAATCGCGTCAACTTAGTTTACGAGATAAAAGAAGGCGTGGCTGCCGGCATCAGCAAGATAATTTTTGTCGGTAATAAAAAAATATCATCATCTGATCTAAGAGACATAATCCATTCAAAAGTGAAGAAATGGTTCAGATTCTTTGTGACAGATGATATATACGACGAAGATCGGTTAGAGGAAGATAAGATGATAATCACGAAGTATTATCAGGAACGAGGGTATATGGATGCCCGAGTGCTTTCCGCCGTAGCAGAATTAGCGTCGAATAAAGCATCGTTTGTTTTGACATTCACTATAGATGAAGGCAAATTATACACATTCGACAAAATATCTGTTAAATCGCATATTGCAAAAGTGACAGAAAAGGGGCTGGATAAAGATTTGTTTTGTCGAAAAGGCGATATCTATTGCGCATCATTTGTTGAGGCGGATGCACATAAAATAGCGCGTATGATAGGGCAAAGAGGATTTCCGACAGTCAATGTAACACCTAACGTAACTAGGAATTTTGCAAAAAATACAGTGGGAATTGTTTTTAACATAACTGAGGGCGAAAAAATTTACATATCTAAAATCGTAATCAGCGGAAACACCAAAACCAGAGATCACGTCATACGCAGAGAAATCGTTTTGCAGGAAGGAGATGCATATAATCAATCGTTCGTGAAGATGTCAGAAGGCAAACTCAGAGAGTTAGGATTTTTCGATAAAGTCGATATACAGGCAATACCTGATCCGAATTCGCCAGACAAGTGCATACTACACGTAACTGTATCTGAGGCGCCAACTGCTGAAGCAATGGCAAATGCGGCTTATTCAACGACAAGCGGTTTTGGATTTGAGTTACAATACAACGAACAAAACTTTTTAGGAACAGGAAAAACATTATCTGTCTTTTTAGGATCCAGTCGTACAGCCTCAGGAAAAAGTCGAATAACGAAAGAAGATGGCTCGACTGGCAAGGAGGATCAAAAGGCAAAGTTCAGGTTTTTGAACAATGTCCAATTATCAGTCTCAGATCCACATATCTTTGATAAAGACATGGAAGGTTCGATCTCGTTCCATCGTAATGTGAACTCGGTATTCGATGCCTTTAATACGAATGAGATAGGAATGGGATTGGGCTTAAGCTATGAACTCAGTCCACGTTGGACTCAAGATTGGGGCTACACGCTGGATAGGCGCAAATTCCAAGATGTCAGCAAAACAGCATCCCCTATAATTTTGGCTCAAGTGCAAAAACGTGATGGAGACAAAGTTTCAACAAGAAGCGCAACGAACATATTGTCCGAAATAAAACACACAATTGCTTATAATACGTATTTCATACGCGGATTAAAAGGATCTATGAGTGTGTCTTTGGCGACATCGATAGCTGGGTTTGGTGGCAATGCTAGACATATAAAGAATGTCTTGACTGGCACGTATGTAATGCCTGTGTTTAGACGTTCAAAACTATCGTTTTCCTTGTCTACTGGTATGCTAAATAAGCTTGGAGGCAAAGATCCGAATATAATGGACAGCTTCATTTATGGAGCAGATTCTTTCAGAGGATTTGAATACGCTGGTGTAGGCCCAATCGCTTCAACATTAATGCAGACGAATGAGAAAGCGATACAGGATATAATTGCTTGGAATAACAGCCATCTGCCTGCACAACAAAAAGTTGTACCAGCTCCTGCATACAGATCTCAGAAAGATTTCCTTGGGGCGAAGAAATTCTGGAAAGGCACGATAGAATACACATTCCCTCTGGGACTGCCTGAAGAACTGCAATTCAGAGGATTCATATTCACAGATATAGGCGCCCTGTGGGATGCCCCAAATAAGAAGAACAAGTTCATAAAAGAAGTAGAGGGGACATTGAAAGATGCGCAAGGATTAGAGCACAACAAGATCGAATTTAGCATGGATGACACTACTGTGAAAGCTCAAAAAATATTTGATAAGTGCAAAATACGGCAGTCCATCGGATTAGGTATTTCATTCGTAACCCCATTTGGTCCGATAAGCATAGCTTATGCGAAGCCAATCAAGAAATGTAAATATGACGAACAACAAAGATTCATATTTGGGTTCCGCTCATCGTTCTAAAAAAAATACACTAGAGGAATAGCAATCTATCCTCTAGTGCTTTGCAAATGTGCGTAAAATTTGCACACAATAGGAACAAGCCTTGCTTGCCCATCTGACTGAAACACAAGAGAGATACCCCCCCTATCTCGGTTGTTATGCATACTCGTTGTCTGCAATATCACCGCTTACAATACATATCTTCACTGATATTTTTGCTTGATTTTATATTAACTCGCACAAAAAATTCTATGCATCGCACCACTCATGGTAGGCTTTCTCCAAAGAATCCGTAGGCAAGTGAGCTCGTATATCCTCCATAACTCTGTTCATCGTTCGGATATTGTGAATCGAAATCAGGGTTCCTGCCAACACTTCTCTGGCTTTTAGTAGATGGTGTATATACGCCTTTGAAAAATTCTTGCATGTATAGCAATCACAGTCCGGGCTAATTGGCGAAAAATCACGCGAAAAGATTGTTCTATTCAGGTTCAAGTGTTTATGCATGGTATCATTCATATATTTTTTCTTAACAATGGCCGCGCCGTGTCGAGCAATTCTCGTTGGAGCAACGCAATCAAATGTATCTATTCCAAACTTTACCCCATTGAAAATATCTTCAATGTCGCCAATGCCAAGCAAGTGAACATAGCGAGATTTATCAAGCATCTTGCTTGTCATTTCAACGACTTCATACATTTGTGCTTTTGTTGTACCTAAGGAACCACCAATTGCGAAACCATCGAAATCATTTTTGTTGGCAAAATTCGCACTTTCCACACGCAGCTCTTCAAAGACGCCGCCCTGAATTACCGCTAACAACGCCTGCGAACCATCTCCTTGAGATTTAAAAACATCCAAACATCTTTTTGCCCAGCGTTTACTTTTTTCCATTGCATTTGCTGTATATAGTTTGTTTACATGATATGGCGCGCATTCGTCAAAACACACGATTATATCGGCGCCCAAATCCATTTGGATTTTCATAGATATCTCAGGTGTCAACATAACAACATTTCCATCGATATATGACTTAAACTGCGCTCCATCCTCCGTCAACTTCAAAAGAGTTTTTTTACTCTCAAGTTGTTTAGCCCCTTTGATTTCTGAATCTACGCTACCGTAACCAAGACTAAAGACCTGAAATCCACCAGAATCAGTAAACATCGGCTTGTTCCAGCCAGTGAACTTATGAAGTCCACCCGCATTTTTTATCAATTCACTGCCCGGTTGAAGCATTAAGTGGTAAGTATTGGCCAAAACTATTTGAGAACCAGCTTCTTCAACTTGAGCCATAGTTACGCCCTTTACGTTGGCTTTTGTTCCGCAAAATATAAATCCAGGAGTTTCAACTATTCCATGCTGAGTATGCAGCCGCCCCAGCCTGGCACAGGATTTTTTGCTTTGAAACAAAATTTCAAATTTTAGCATTTCCCAAAACACAAAAACCAAGCGTACGCACATTGTATCAAAAAAATCATAAAATAAGATGTTTTTTGTCAAATAAGTAAGAAGGATTTTGTTCTCATTTTACGCGCCGTCCAAATCTATGACTTGTGCTTAAGACGCGCATTAATCACTATCTTGCTTGTGACTGTTTTTATCCTATTGCACTCTCGCACCAATGCAAAACGGAAAAGTGACTTATAAGATTCAGATCTCGGAATACTGCTTGTTTCTCAATCGTGCAATATCTGCTTAGGTCAACTTAATTGCTAATCCCAGATTACTTTTGTAAATACCAGTAGCTGTAGACTAAAGTAAACAAATACCACCGGAAATGCATGTCCGGTGGATTTGAACGATAATATCTCAGAATTTATTCCGCTTCCTCTTCCTGCTGTGTAACATTCTGCTCTTGCGCTGTCATAATTCTAACTGGTATGTTGACAGCAACTTCTGGATGCAACACAATGCCTACTTGATATGTCCCTATAGCCTTGATTGGAGAGGCTATCCTGACTTGCCCTTTTGATATCTTGTAGCCTTGTTCAGCCAGTCCTTCCACAATATCAGATGGGCGTACAGAGCCAAACAAGAATCCAGAATCGCTTGCTTGTCTAGTCAAAACGAGCGAAACATTAGAAATTTTCGAAGCAAATTTCTCTGCCTCATTTTTCAACTTTTGATTATTGGCTTCAATCTCAGCTTTCTTCGCTTTAAAATAATCCAAATTCGCTGCTGTGGCTCTTAGCGCCTTCTTCTGGGGCAATAAAAAATTTCTAGCGAAACCGAGCTTCACATCAACAACATCGCCAATCACCCCTAGTCTCTCAACCTTCTCTAATAAAATTACCTGCATTTCAAAACCCTAAAAACTTCAACAAACAAAACTACGTCACACTGACACATTTCCCATATGATAGCATCTCTACTGAAAAAGTCCACATAAATTGCGCTAAATATCATAGCTATGTATTATTTTCTGTATAAGTTCGAACAGAAGTGAGACAAGATGAGTCTCCTGAACTATACTTAGGAATATACTCCAAATGGATAAGGCCGTGCTGGGAGATATGTGGGCTAGAGGAGTTATATTGCTTTATAAATTTCATAAGCTCTCTTCTTGCACCTGAGATGGTCTCTTCAGTGAGATCATAGTAAAATTCATTTCTAAAAATCCTATTGCTATGTTCGACGTTCCAATCTATTAGCTCGCTTTAAGTTATCTCACATGCCCGCAGGCCAACTTTTGTCTCATATGTTATGAACTTATACACAAATCCCAAAAACGTTTACTTCTTTGGGAATTAGCGTATAATGGGTACAGCGGATAGAGATTTTTTTATGGAATAGAATTTATGGCAAGTAACTTAGTCGTAACTGCGCGAAGTGCAAATGGGAAGAAGGCGGCAAGAAAATTAAGGCATGATGGCTATGTTCCTGGAGTGATATACGGCGATGAGAAGGCTCCTGTATTAGTGTCGGTTGGCGAGAAAGAATTGATAGCAGAGTGCTATGCGAGCGCTTTTTTGGGGCACGTTATTGAGGCAAAAATTGGCACAAAACTAGAAAAATTTTTACCAAAACAGATAGAGTTCGATCCTGTTACTGATCGTCCTATTCACGTTGATTTTTTGCGTGTTTCTAAGAATTCTAAAGTAAAGGTAAACATAGCAATAGAGTTTGTGAATGAGGATAAGTCTCCTGGAATTAAGAAAGGCGGAATTGTTAATGTCGTTGTACATAAGTTGGAGTGTCTCTGTTCGCCTGACGCAATTCCTGAAAAGTTGACAATTGATTTGTCGGGAAAAGATATTGGCGACGGGTTTATGCTTAGTAATTTAGCGTTACCGAAAGGAGTGACCCCTGTTAATGCAGAAAGAGATGCGGTTATAGCTACTATTGTTTCTGCCAGGATGACAGAAGAAGAGACCAGCACAGAGGAAACAACCACGACGACTGCTGAAGTAAAGACAGAAACTGCAACTGAGCCGGAGAAAAAAACAGCCTAAGATATGTTTCTGATTGTTGGTCTAGGAAATCCAGGTTTAGATTATGCATATACTCGGCATAATGTCGGTTTCATGTTCATTGATTATTTAGCATATGAACTTGGGTTTCTTGATTTTCGATCACGATTCAGCTCGTTGTATACTGAAAAATTATTTGAGTGTAATGCAAAAGTGGTACTGCAAAAACCACAAACATACATGAATAATTCCGGTAATGCCGTATCCCAATTGGTGGCGTTTTATAAAATTGAACCACAAAATATTTTTGTGATACATGACGATTTGGATATGCGTCCGATGCAGTTACGCATAAAGTTCGGAGGTAGCGCAGGCGGACACAATGGACTGCGAGATATAGAAAAGGTTATCGGAAAAGATTATTGGCACATTAAGGTCGGAATTGGCCGACCGATTGAGCGAGAGCAGGTTGCAAATTATGTGCTTTCCCCTTTTTATAAAGATGAATTGACGATTTTGGAATCGAAAGTTTTTGAAGTGTTAGGAAGGCATATTGTGGAGTTGCTCTTCGCGGAAAATAGGACGGTTCCTATAAACAAGATCATGCAAGAGGTCACTTGTTTATAAAGCTGATATGGGCAACCGTAATGTTTTTATTGACATTATGGGCTTTGTATGTTTTTGCAATAGGAATGGATATTCCTGTTGCTTACTATGAAAAAGGCGAGACAATTATGTGTGACGATAAATCAATATAAAGTTGTTGTATTTCCGAAAACCAGTACACTAGGAAATCTCCGCTAAAGACAAATTTGTAAATACGCCGCAGATGATCATTATTTCTTATTTCTGTTTTCAAGTTTTTGTTTATACTAACGCAGTCAATTTCTGCGTCATGGATATCTGCTAAAAATACGTTTGTATCTGCTAATTTCGACTTCTAGTCTTCTTCGAACAAAACTTAGCTGGGATTTCTGAATTAATTTTTTTTAAACTTTCGATTCGATAATCAAGTGTAAGAATTCCTGAAATTATCGTCTTTATGTATCTTTTCTCTTTTTCGGTTTTGAGAGTAGGTATACTCCGATAAGGCAAAGGATAACTATCGCAATTATCATTGTGGCTAATGCATTTATTGCAGGAGACAAACCTATGCGTACGTTGGAGAAAATTAGTATAGGCAAAGTTGTTGAACCTGGTCCCGTCAGGAAACTGGCTATGACTAAATCATCTAATGAGAATGTAAAGGCCAGTAGCCAGCCGGATAGTATAGCCTTGGAAATTGCTGGTATCTTGATTTTGAAAAATACCGTAAAAGGTCTCGCCCCAAGATTGAGAGCCGCTTCTTCTAAAGATTTATCAAATGACAAAAGTCTTGCCCGAACAGTCATATGAACGTATGCCATCGTCGCCATTATATGACCTATGGCAACCGTCATTACTCCGCGCTCCTTTGGAAATTCGAAGATGGATTCGACACTAATAAATAACATCAATAACGAAAATCCAACGATTATTTCAGGCATGACAATTGGCACTATGATAGTATTTGTTAAAAAATTTTTCCCAAAATATGTCCCAGTGTTTGTTGTTGCGACGGCCGCCAATGTTCCTAAAACCACGGCTCCAGAAGCAGATATAAAAGCTATTTTAAAACTAGTCATCATCGCTCTTACTAAATCTTCATCTTCTAGTACCTCGTGAAACCATCGCAATGAAAAATTCGTCCAATTCCCTGAAATTTCAGAATCGCTGAATGAACTGATTATGAGAAATAATATCGGAATGAATAGAAAAGCGTATCCAAAAATTAACATTGTTATAATAGTTTTTGATACTTTTAGCATTTTACTCTCCCAGAGAATCGAAATCGTTCATTCTAATTTGCGACCACACTCGTGTTGCCATTTTGTCCATTCTGATATCATCTGCATTTCTGCTAGGATTTCCCATAATCATTTCGCTCAGCATTCCTTCATCTTGCGGACATATTTGCATATCGTTCGCAAATTCTTTGTCAAAATACTTACGAGCTTCAGGTATATTGACCAAAATTCCGGTGTTGTTTGTTAGTTTTGCGGCAATCTCCGGACGTAGTAAATAATTTATAAATTTATGGGCATTTTTCTTGTGGGGAGCTTTATTCGGAATTCCTATGCAATCTATCCAAAGAATGGCATATCCCGCAGGAATAGCATATTTAATCTTTTTGTCCAATTTCTTAGCGGATTGTATAGCTCTCCATGCGTTGTCGGAGCATCCGATGGCGACTACAACTTCCCCAGATAGTAGGTCTTTTATTAGAGTTGTTGAAGAGAATTTTTTTATATATTTGCGCAATTTCTTGAAGTGTTTCACATATTCCTTTACCTTTTCTGGTGTTTTAATTGAGCCATTATCCCTCAAATTTAAAAACACCGCCGCTTGGGGAAATATGTCAATGTATTCTTCTGGGAAGCTCACGCCATACTTCGATAATTTTTCGATCTTTTCGGGATTTAAAAGCATATCATAAGTAACTTCTTTTGATTCTGGAAATACATTTTGTATCGCTTCCTCATCGTATGCAATACCGATAGTCCCCCAAAACATCGGAACCATTCTTGTCGTATCTCCTCCTGCTTTTGAAAATTTTTCAGTTATCTTCCCTTGGATGTTTTTCAGATTCGGAATCAAATTGCTATTCAATTTCGCGTAAACCCCCATAGCGCATTGTCGAGCTGCATAGGGTATGAATGACGGAAAAACAACATCATATCCGCTGTTTGTGGCAAGTAGTTTGGCTTCAAGTGAATCATTGTTATCGTACACGTCGTATATCACTTTTATTCCAGTTTCTTTTTCAAAATCTTTCAAAATCTCATTGCTTATAATGCCATACCAACCGTAAACATTGACCGTCTCTTTTGCATTCTTATCCATTCTTAAGATACATATGACTCCAAGTATCAAGCAACAAATGATGATACTTTTTCTCATAGTTTCTTTCCTTCCTTGCGTTTGTCATACCAACGTTGCATGAATCTTTCACTGAAGAAAGCTACAATTATCACGAGCCCAATACACATAAATGTATATGTTATGTAATTTCCTTCAACCATTCTTCCAAGAAGCGATTGAGATAATTCAACCTTGAAATTATATGAATTTGCAAATGAATGGTGCACCATATTGTATATTTGTCTCATAGCCATAACAAAAACAACTACGGCTCCAAGTGCATATACGCAATATCGCTCTATTTTGTATGTCAACTTTACTCCAATCCATGAGCCAATTGAGGCCCCTATAAATAGCAGCATAACAAACATTACATCACAACAGTATTCACTTGCCGAATATACAAGTGCAATTACGGCAGTAATTACGCACCCAGCCAGAGCAGTAGTTCCATATACAACCGGACTAATTCGAGCTATCAAATAAGTGATTATCGGAGCCATAAAAAGATTGTTTCCACCTCCCAATGAAGATACTAGAAGCCCTGCCAAAAAACCGACAAAAATTGGAATTAAAATGCTCATTTCGGCACGAGATCGGATGAAAATTTTATGAAATGGAAGATATAGCATCCATCTTCTCATAGAAACGCTCTTTTTATATTTTATTGTGTCGCCATGTTTCCATGCGCGAAAACTTTGAAACAACATGATTATTCCAAAAATGATTAGGATAAAAATGTAAACATAGACGAATTTATTAAAAGCAAATTTTGAGTTTGAGGAATTTTTCAGTATCAGCCATTCAAAAAAAGCCCCAAACATTCCCCCTAAGAGAAGGTATGTGGCCAAATGAAAATCAACATCCATTTTTCGTTTGTAAGCCAAGAAATTTGTTAAATTTGTGCCAACGGCATGACAAAGTTGGGTAGATACGGCAATCATAGGTGGAATCCCAAGTTCCATCAGGATTGGTGTTATTATTACTCCACAGCCAAGCCCCAAGAATCCAGACACAAAACCTCCTAGTAGCCCAGTGCAAAGTATCAGCAATGGATCAAGAAACATACCGGTGATTGGGAAAAATACATTCATAACTCTGAAAAATTATCTCCAATCAAAAGTACGCCAGACCAACATGATATCATGAACACGAGATTTGCGTAGTAAAAATTTAGAGACACTGTGTTCATGAACATTACACTAGGTGATAGTGAGGTAAAAAGCATATGGATGGTTTTCTGATCATCGACAAGCCAGAAGGAAGGTCTTCGGCTTTCGTCGATTTTGTTATAAAAAAATGTCTTAAAGCAGAGAAAGTTGGACATATAGGGACGTTGGATCCGTTTGCCACTGGAGTTTTAGCTGTCGCAATAAATGGTGGGACAAAAGCTATTCCATATATCAATACTAAAAGAAAGGTTTATGAATTTGAAATAACTTTTGGCTCCCAAACAGATACTTCCGATAAAACAGGGAAAGTTATTAAAGTTTCAAATAAAATACCAACTGTATCTGAAATAGAAGGGGTTTTGCCTCAATTTATTGGCGAGATATCCCAAGTGCCCAGTATTTTTTCCGCAATAAAGGTTAATGGTAAACGGGCATATGAATTGGCGCGAAGAGGCGAAGTGCCGGATATGAAACCACGAAAAGTCACGATTTATAGCATTGAATTGATAGGGAAAAGCAAATTTAAGGCGGAGGTTTCGCCTGGAACATACATCAGAACTCTGACTGAGGATATAGCCAAAGCGCTTGGAACTGTGGGGCATACGTCATCTATAAGGCGTACCACGGATGGTAAATTTTCTAATGGGCAAAGTATCACACTTGAAAATCTGGTGGAAATTAAAGATAATCTAAGCAGCGTGTTGATTTCGCTCGAGAATGTACTGGACGACATCCCTGTTATTCCCGTTTCGTGTCAAGATGCTGAAAATCTGATGCTGGGAAGGTGTATTTATACTGCTTTCGTTGGTGAAACTGGGCAGTACCTAGCTTCTGCGGCGAATGGTTTTTTGGAAGTTGTAGAATTTTCGGGTGGCAAAATAAGCCCGAAAAAATTGTTGAGGTCTTTTTAGAAAAAGGAGAGCAAGATGTCGATAATGGCAGAGAAAAAGCAAGAATTAATCAAGGATTATGCAATTCATGACGGTGATGTTGGGTCGCCCGAGGTGCAAGTTGCGATTCTGACTGAACGAATCAAAAATTTGACAGAGCATATGAGTCTGCATAAGAAAGATTTTCACACTAGGCGGGGATTACTCATTATGGTAGGGAAGCGCCGTCGTTTGTTGGATTATCTCAAGAGAGTCGATGAGAAAAGATATCAAAAACTCATTGAGCGTTTAGAGTTGCGTAAATAAACGTCAGAAATAGAGGAATTCAGCAGTGAAGAATGTTTTTGTTTTCCCGGGGCAGGGTTCTCAAAAAGTTGGTATGGCATCGGCCTTTATAAATGGCTATAGAACTGGTATGGAAACGATGCAGGAGATCGAAGATGCTATTTCTCTCAAGCTGTCGGATTTGATCGAGAACGGCACTATGGATGAATTGACAAAAGCCGAAAATGCTCAGCCTGCGATTTTTGCTGTCGGTATGATGTGTGTCAGAATTCTGGAAAATGAATACGGTTATTCTCTTGCGAGAAGGTGCAAATATTTAGCTGGTCATTCATTAGGTGAATATACTGCATTATGTGCATCTGGCGTGTTTTCACTAAGCGATGCAGCGAAGTTGGTAAGATGCAGAGGTGAGCTGATGTCTCGCGCTTTCCCAGATAGCGAAAATTATTCGATGGTTGCGCTCATTGGACTTTGTGCTGATGATATTGAAAAGGAAATCAACGAGTATAGCACCGGCGGCAATGTTTGCGTTATCGCTAATGATAATTCTGATACACAGGTCGTAATAAGTGGGCATAGAAACGCTGTGAATGAATTTATTGAAAAAATAAAATCAATGCCTGGCTTTAAAAAAGCTATGGCATTGCAAACTAGCGGAGCGTTTCATAGCCCATTGATGGCGCCTGTTGCCATAGAATTTGATAAGATGCTGGCGTCAGGTTTTGAGACCCGTGGTTTTACTATACCCGTAATTATGAATGTTACCGCTCAACCATTGAGCGATACCGATGCAGTGAAGACGAAGATGATAAATCAAATCGTTGGCAGGGTCAGGTGGCGAGAAACTATGAAATACATAGCGAGTGATACAGAAATAGCCAAGGTTGTCGAAGTAGCACCAGGAAAGGTTCTTTCTAATATGCTGAAAAGATCTAATCCAGAAATGGGTACGTGCACTTTAGAAACAGTTGCACAGATTGAGGAGTTTATAAAAGCAGAGGAGGCAGAGGATTAAAATGTTATTTTCACTAGAAGGTTTAAACGCTATGATAACCGGTGGCGCTGGGGCTATCGGCAGAAAGACTGCTACAGAAATGGCCAAGCAAGGTGCAAATGTAGTTATAGCAGATGTCCGGCAGGATGCATTGGAAACAGCAAAGAAAGAGATAAAAGATGCATCAGGTAAAGATGTCACAATAATGAACTGCGATTTGCTTGATGTTGATAATACTCGAGCGCTATTCGCTAGGGCAGAAGAACAGACTGGACGGATTGATATTTTGGTCAACAATGCGGGAATAGATCGCGATAAGTTGCTGATGAAGATGACTGAAGATGATTTCGAGATAGTGCTAGATGTGAACTTAAGAGCAGCGTTTACGCTCACTAAATCGGCAGTAATGGCTATGTCAAAGCGAAAATTTGGTCGCATTATCGGCATATCCTCTGTTGTTGGATTTACAGGAAATCCAGGGCAGGCAAATTATTGCGCAAGTAAGGCTGCGCTTGTTGGATTGTCGAAGGCGGTCGCATTAGAGTATGCAAAACGAGGAATCACGGTTAACTGCATAGCACCAGGCGCTATAAAAACCCCGATGATTGATGCGGTAAGCGACGAAGCTCGTGAGAAATTTCTGGCAAAAATTCCGCTTGGATATATGGCAGATCCGGTTGAGATTGCTTATGCCGTGTGCTTCTTGGCATCCCGCGAGGCTTCATATATCACCGGCCAAACGCTGCATGTCAACGGTGGTATGTATATGGGGTGACACATGAATGATGTCGTCATTATAGGCTCGGGTATGGCTGGGTTAACAGCAGCTATATATTTGACACGCTCAGGAGTTGTGCCGGTTGTGATTTGTGGAGATACTCCGGGCGGACAGTTGATGCAAACAGATAATGTGGAAAATTACCCGGGGTTTGCGTCAATAAATGGCGCTGAACTTATGATAAAGACAATGAACCAAGCAGAAAAACTTGGAGCTAAGATGATCTATGAAACTGTGACGCAAATACAAAGTGCAGGGAATGGTTTTGAAATTGATGTTACTTCAGGGGATCAACTGCGGGCAAAAACTATTTTAATCGCAACCGGAGCAACTCATAAGCGCTTAGGCTGCAAAGGGGAAGCTGAATTTACAAACAAAGGCGTATCTTGGTGCGCGACTTGTGATGGCGCACTGAGTAAGGGAAAGCCTATCGCCGTTATTGGCGGCGGAAATACCGCAGTAATGGAGGCGCTGTTTTTGTCGAATATTGCTTCTAAAGTTTACTTAATACATCGAAGAGACACACTGCGCGCAGACGAAATAATGCAAAGGCGTATATTAGCAAAGTCTAATGTAGAATGTGTATGGAACGCTACTGTAGACGAAATTATAGGGGACACAAATGTTACAGCAATCAAGCTAAATTCTGGAAAAATCATCGATGTTGTCGCGGTGTTTATTGCGATAGGTGTAACGCCTGCAACTGACTTTGTCGAAAATTTGGTTTCCTTGGATAAAGACGGATATATCGCTTCAAATGAAACAAAAACTTCAGTGCCTGGAATTTTTGTTGCTGGAGACGTTGAAAATTGCTTAACTAAACAAGCGGTCTATGCTGCTGGACGAGGATGTTTGGCAGCACAACAAATTGAACGATATTTGGGCATAAGATAAATGACGCCACAAGAACAAAAGAATATCGAAACGATAAAAAATTCGATAGATTTAATTAAGAACTTTATAAAATTTGATGAAATAAGTGCAAAGATATCTGAATTGGAACGACAGATAGAAGCCCCGGATTTTTGGGGTAATACTGAGAATGCGATTAGGGTAACGAAGGAAAAGGACAGTATATCTGAAAAAATCGAACCAGTGAAGAATTTGGAATGCAGACTGGACGATTTAACAGGGCTAATTGAATTAGCTGAGATTGAAAACGATGACGCAATGCTTCTGGAATTATCTGGGAATCTTGACACGTTAGCTAAAGAAGCTGAGACATTGCAGATTGAGTCACTATTAAGCGCTCCGCATGATTCTGCAAATTGTTTCCTTGAAATTAATGCTGGAGCGGGAGGGACAGAGGCGCAAGATTGGGCAGAGATGCTCGCACGAATGTATACAAGGTGGGCAGAGAAGCGCCGATATAAGTATGAAATCACAGATAAAAACGATGGCGAAGAGGCAGGAGTTAAGTCAATTACAATTCACATAAAAGGACAAAAAGCCTATGGATGGCTCAAAAAAGAGTCAGGAGTGCATAGACTTGTCAGGATATCTCCATTTGATTCGAATGCACGTCGACATACCAGTTTTGCCTCAGTTTTTGTTACACCAGAAGTTGATAATTCGATCGAAATTGAGATAAACGATGCGGATTTGCGCATTGATGTATACCGCTCTTCAGGCGCAGGTGGGCAACATGTGAATAAAACCGAAAGCGCTGTTCGGATAACTCATATTCCAACCGGAATTGTTACAGCGTCGCAGATCGACCGCTCTCAACACCGTAATCGCGAAATCGCAATGAGTATGCTGAAATCGAAGTTATACGCTCTGAAGTTAAAAGAACAGGAAGATGCAATCAGCGCGTCACAGAACAAAACAGATATAGCATGGGGGAATCAAATACGTTCATATGTCTTACAACCATATCAACTTGTCAAAGATACCAGAACCGGCACAGAAACTGGTAATGCTCCTGCTGTTCTGGACGGCGATATTGACGCTTTTCTAGAATCCGCTATCGCAAAACTGTAAATTCTACCTAATATACGTCACATAACACCAGCTCGTGTCGTATGCATAACGAAATTTTAAACCAGAAAAAAGCGCTTCTACCGGATTGCTAATTCGTTCGGCAACAAGCATCCATCTCACTTTTTCTTCTTCGCTTGTTTTGTTGTAACAACTTACAGAGTCGCTCTGAATTTGACACAATCGGTAGCCATCTCCACAAATATTAAATTCATAATCATAGATATTATGTGCCATATGTTCCTCTTTTATTCTTATCCAATCATATTTGGTAATATCAGATCCGATTGCTTTCATGGATATACTGTACACGACTTTTCTACTCTTCAGCTTCAATAAAGGAGCTTTTGTCCCAGAAATTTTAGGTTCAAAATCGATGCGAACGAACCCAACAGGCATCCATGCATAATATGCCGGATTTTTCGCCTGCTCTTGTATCAGGGCATCTATGGATTTTCCTTTCGTTTCTTCGTAACACCGATAAAATCTGGTCATTTCATCAGATAAAGACAGCGCTTTATCATAGGCTTTTATATTGCTAATAGCATTTGTTACTTTTCTTGTAATATAATATACTCCTTCTGCAAGATAATGGGCACAAATTCTAGATTTTACTGTATTAAAAATTTTGTTCTTTTTGTCTTCAAATATTTCGTACCCGTCGCCTACTTCGCCATTTAAGTAACTATGCTTAAGTACATGCAGATAGTTGTACAGTACAACAGCATTCCAGTGCTTTTGTTTATAGTCTCTTGCATTAGCATTAAATGTTATAACATCTCCTGCATTTTTCCTCGCAAACTCGTTCTTGTCTGTAACACAATCCGCAACTGCCTGTGCTATTACTTTTATTATTGATTCGTTATATTTTGTTTGTGTTATCCAATTGTTATTATTATCCGCATCGGCAATTTTATGGTTTGCAAGAATTCGCCAACTTATATTGTTAAACAGATTTATTATTTCAGACAGGTCGTCACATCCAGCTCGGGCACAACAGCAAAATAATGATACTATTAAATATAACTTGCAAAACTTCCTTATCTCATTTTTTACTAAAACTGTAATTTTCATTTTGTTCCTTATAAAACATCAGATTCCATGTCTACTATCAATAGTATAGTATTTTTCGGTATGCCTCAATATATATTTATATTCCCAATATTATAAAAACATCCTCGGAATTGTGTTAGTTCACATATGGATTAAGCAAAACAACCGCATATTTTGCAAGCTATTCCAGCTGTAGCTTCTTTTATGGCGGATGGGGTGGGATTCGAACCCACGAAGGAGTTGCCCCCTTGCCGGTTTTCAAGACCGGTGCCTTCAACCACTCGACCAC
>CACYDS010000010.1 GCA_902773285.1 uncultured Pseudomonadota bacterium
TGGAACTCACGCGCCTAGGAGATAAAAATTGACTTGCATGCGAAGCAACCTTTCCCTCGTATCTTATGAACTTATACACGCAAGCAAATTTCGTATAGAAATTCACTTTAATAATGGTGTAGGATAATAGGTGGGGTGTAAATGCTGAAGTAGCTCAGTTGGTAGAGCAACTGATTCGTAATCAGTAGGTCGGAGGTTCAACTCCTCTCTTCAGCACCAGCGTTTATTCTGGAAATATCGAAAAATATCGCATCCCCTTTCAATTCGTGAAATAGCTCTTTGTCTGCTCCAGATAGCCAAACAGATACATTTTGGGAATCTTGGACAAACGAGTTGATATATCTAAACAACAAATTGCGATGCGTCGTATCCAGATGGGTTATGATATCATCCAATAAGATAATCAAATTTCGATTATCTGATTTTATATGTTGCAAAATAAAATCAAAAAAAATGGCAAGAATCAGCATTTTTTGTTCGCCGGCAGAGCATTGTGCTGCGTTTATTTGTTTTGCCTCATGGAATACAACCCAGTCACTTCTATTCGCGCCAAACGTTGTGGAGCCGGAGAAGGCATCTTTTTGACGTTGAGTTTTCAATTTAAGTGTATATAGTTCATGGCAATTGCTTTTTTCTAGAATCTCCTCTTCTAGTCTCCCGGATATTTTGGATCGGAACAGAGGAAAGTCACCATTTCTTATTTGCAATTTTTCTAAATCCGTTGCAATTTTGCTTCTCGTCTTGGCTATTTGTGTGCCGAGATCCGCAATCTTTTCTTCCACTATATCAAGCCATTTTGATATAGCTTCGTTTGCTACGTTTTCACAGAACCGTTTCAGAATTTTTAGACGCTCTTTTGTGAGCTTTTCGTAATCTTTTAATGCGCAGCTATGTCGCGGGTAAGATATATCGCAAAACATATCGATAAAATCACGTCTTTCAGATGGAGCCTGCATAAAAAGGCGATCTGTCTCGCATGTCATCCAGAGCACACGATTGTCTTTTCTAAATTCGTCCAAGTTTCGGACATTCTTGCCGTTTATTTTATATATTCTTTTCCCCGCGTTTTCATTTCTGACATACCCAGAGGAAAAATCTCCATGCTCTGTTTCTGCTGTTATGTTCCAATAGTGCTTTTGCCCTTTGTTGTTTATCATATCATCATACCTTGCCTTCCTTAAACCATTGCTGGTGTATAAGAGCGATATGCTTTCCAAAATGTTTGTCTTTCCTATCCCATTCACGCCATACAAGACAACAATTCGTTTGTCTGACTGTAGTGATAATTTTAATGTATTGTAATTTCTAAAATTATTTATTTGTAATTTGTTTAACATAAATATTATCGCTTTGTTCTTTCACAATGTGTTTCATTTTTCTGATACAAAAGAATATGCTTATGATGTATAAGACAATAATTACACAAAACACCCGCCAGGTATAGGCAAATGTGATACCTATAGCAAGAAAGGAGCAGATCATGAATATTGTAAATTGAGAACGCTTTATATGGAATTTTTTTATCGAAGGCGTAGGAATCTTCGATATACAAAGAAGCCCGGAAACTACGACTTCTATTGCACAAAAATATTCGTTCTTAAAAATTTCAAGTCCATACGCGTTGAACAAAATTATAGGGAAAAGGGCCAATACAGCGCCAGCTGGAGCCGGTACGCCAGTAAAAAATTTGCCGGAAAGTGGCGTTTTTATATTTTCAATATCATGAGTGTTAAATCGAGCTAATCTAAGGCACATACAGACGGCAAAAAAAGCTGATATCATCCACCCAATACGATTGAGGGAGGAGAGACTGTAAAGATAAATTACGATGGATGGACACAGTCCAAAAACAGCAAAATCAGAAAGAGAATCAAGCTCCGCTCCAAACCTACTGCAGGAATTAAATAGACGGGCCAAACGCCCATCTGTGGCATCAAAAAACGCCGCAATAACAACCATAATGACTGCATGCTCCCAGTTTGACGCAAGAGCAAATCGCACCTGCATCATGCCGAATACTAACGCCGAAAGTGTCGCTAGATTTGGGACAATTTTACCAACAGGAATGTTTTCAAAAATTTTTCTCTTTTTATACTTCACTAAAAAGTTGTGATTGAAACAGAAACATAGTGCAATTCTAGCACAATTCTAGTAAAGCTTCAATCGTGACTTGCTTGCGTGTATAAGTTCATAAGATACGAGGGAAAGGTTGCTTCGCATGCAAGTCAATTTTTATCTCCTAGGCGCGTGAGTTCCA
>CACYDS010000011.1 GCA_902773285.1 uncultured Pseudomonadota bacterium
ACTTTAGGAAAGTGATAGGAGAGAAAAATGTCTACAAAGAAAGGTAGTGGAAGTTCTAGAAACGGACGAGATTCTGCAGGAAGACGCTTAGGAGTGAAGCGTTATGGCGGTCAGTACGTCTTGGCTGGCACGATACTAGTGCGTCAACGTGGCACTAAATACAAGGTTGCCGATAACGTTGGCTTAGGTCGCGATCATACTGTTTATTCACTAGTAGATGGCACGGTAGTCTTTAAGACAGGACGCGATGGTAGGACATACGTTGGAGTCGAGCCTTTGGTATAAACGCCGGGGATTTGATGTGAAAGCTTAACTTAAGGGATTATAGGCAATGAAAGTTTCTGTGGGTGTTGTGCTTGTTATGAGCTTGATGATGTCAGGCGAACCAGAATGTAAGGAGAAGAACGTGACAAAATATAAAACGGCCTGGGTTCTCAATAAGTATAAATCGGTGAATGATCATCAAATTGAGCATGATACACAGAATCTTTTGCAGCGGATACGGGAATTTGATATCAAATGCATAAAAAAGTTAACCATCGATAATTTGAAAGAAGCAATCACTGAGTACGATAAGATATGCGCGGCAATGTCTGAAATGTACTCATATTTTGGACTCAGTTTTAAGCTAAATACCAAAGACAATAATTTATCTAACGCTTGTCAGAAGATGACCGAGATATATAGCAAATGCAATGAAACATTGTGTAAATTTGAAATTGCTATGCAAAAGCTAGATTACAAAGCCATAGAATCCAAATTGGCAACCGACGACGAACTTGCTCAATACAAAACGTATATAAAAAACGTATTCAAATACAAGGACCACATCCTATCTGAACCGGAAGAAATCCTCCTAGCAAAAATAGGAGCATGTGGAGACTCTTGGTATAAGTTTCACGAAGGCGCTCTGGCCAGGATTGAATTTCCACTTGATGGAAAGAAGTTAACATTAACCGACGTTGTAGAAAAAGCCAACAATGGGGAAACAGAGGCAATTCGAGAGAAGGCAAGCAAGGTTTTGTCTGAGGGATTGAAGAATAATGAATACCCTTTGGTTAGCGTATTTAATAACATTGCGTTAGAACACAAAGTGTTTGGTGAGATAAGAAAGTATAGCTCTCCGGAAGAACCAAGATATTTTGCTGACGATATATCTCAAAAAGCAGTTGATAATATGCTTAACGCTGTAACTGAGCATTATTCAAAGATTTGTCATAGATACTATAAGCTTAAGGCAAAAATCCTTGGAAAAAAGAAATTACAATATTGGGATCGTTGTTCAAAGGTTAAATTAACTTCAGACGAAAATAAAAAATATACATACGATGAAGCTTTGCAAATAGTATTTTCGGTTTATAAAAACTTTTCTGAGCGTTTTTATGAAATTATAAAAGACTTAACAACTAGTTCTCATGTAGACGTTTACCCGAAGGATGGAAAAGTTTCTGGCGCATTTGCTTGGCCAATGCCATATGAGAAACCGTATGTATTGCTGAATTTTTACGGAAGCGTGCGCGATATAGCAACGATTGCACATGAATTTGGTCACGCAATTCATATGACTTTGTCGTTAAAAAATAAATACTTAGTCAGTCAGCCGGCCTTAAACATATCAGAGACAGCTTCAACGTTTGGAGAAAAATTAACAAATGAGTATTTGTTAAAAACTGAAACTAATCCGAAAAAGAAGATTGAGTTAATTTGTGCTCGTCTGGATGACGTGATGGCTACTGTGTTTAGACAAACTGCTTTTCTGAAATTTGAAAGAAAGATACACGATATTCGCAAGAAGAAAGAATTGACCGCAGAAGAGCTGAATACTGAGTGGCGAAAAGTGCTTGAAGAATCATTAGGCGATGGAGTCACAATAGACCACTGCATAGATAATTATTGGGGCTATATCACGCATTTTACGAGTAGCCCATTTTATGTGTATTCATACTCTTTTGGGGCTCTCTTTGTCGAAGGGCTTTATGCAGAGTACAAGAAAAGCGGAACAGACTTTGTGAAGAAGTATGAGGAAGCACTGGCCTCCGGTGGGACCAAGACATATGCAGAAATGGCAAAAGTGTTTGGCATTGACGCTAACTCACGTGAGTTTTGGAATAGCGCTCTGAAATCAATAGAAAACGAAATAGACGAGTTGGAGAAGCTATGTGATAGCGAAATACGCGATTAAGAAATTACTGATTCTCATTGCGATATTCGTGTCTATATTCGGGAGCTTGCAGCTGAATTTTGCTCAGCACAAGCTCCTTAGTTTGTTTAACTGCCCCGGACTAAAAATACATTTCAAAAAAATATCAGGATTGTTCCCACTCAATTTCTGCCTGTACGATTTATCGATACGATTAGACAATATGCTGATTGATGTAAATCATATCAAATTTTCGCTTAACAAACGAATGCTTCATGTGAAACATTTTGAATTTGACAAATTTAGAATAACTCCATTAGCTGAGACCAAGCTCTGCCCCTCAGATTTCAATGTTTTAATTCCAATACTGACTCAACGATTAGTCAAAAACGCAAAAATAAACGAGCTTGATATCGCTGGAGAAAAAATAAATGCAATAACGCTAAAATACGATCGAAAATCCAATAGTTCGGCACTATACTTCACTTCTTCAATAGGTCATTGTTCCGCTAAATGGAAATTTAATGGAAAATTTTTAAAAGGATATGCCAGATTGGGGGATTGTGATTTAGCACTATCCTTCAATAAAGAAAACAAAAAACTCCATCTTGCCTCACTAGGAATGACACTGGACGGAACGGTCGGTGATAAGTTTTTGACCGGAACATTAAATTATGCCGGTAAGTATGCCGCCGATGTGCAAATTTGGACTAAAAATGAATACATACTTGGAAAATTTAAGGAGAAGAAACTGGATATTTCTGGAATGATAAGCTATGACATAGATAAGTTAGTCACAAAAGTGCAGGAAGTAAAAATTGGTGAAAACTTGATATTAACCCCAATTACCATAAGTAGCTCATTAAAGGTTTCAGATTTTTCGGCAAAATTAGCTGACGGACGAATAGATTTTAGTGGAGTAGATCTGTCTAGAAATAATTTTTCATTAGGGCGTTTATTGATTGACCACGTTGACATTTCGAAGCTGGGCGGGATTCCAAATATCAAATGTGTGATAAACGGAACCGGTAGTTACGAAGACGCTGCCGAAAAATTGAGTTTGGTAATAAACGATTTCGAATATAACGGGATAACGTTGCCTAAGATAAATATATCATCTGTCTACGCGAATGACAAAATCAAGATAAAAGTATCGACTGAAATTTTAAAAACCAAACAGCAAATAGAAGCTATTATAAAGACTCAAGACTGGTCAATAGAGGGCTTAGCCAATGGTTTTATAAATATGCAAGATTATAAGATAGCTGCTGGACAGAGGCTTCGCGGCAAAATGAAATATCAGATAAAAGCACATGGAAATTTAACTGCGCCCAAAATATCCGGAAATATATCCATATCAGATGGAGTATATGTCAATTTGTTAACAGGGACCTATATAAGGGACGTAGCATTGCATGGCAAATTACAAAATGAGACTGTAGATATATCAAAGATATATGCCAGGGATGATTCGAAAATTATGGGGACGATAAATGGTTTTGGGAAAATACAATATCTTAATAACAAATTGCAAACTGACATTCGATTAAAGATCGACAAATTGAAAGCGATTGACCAAAAATGGTTGAATGCGCGGCTTTTTGGCAATGTCTCTTTGACCGGTGATTTATTGAACGAAGTGAAGATTAAAGGAGATATGTATACCGAGAAACCCACTATTGATGTGTCTGGAATAGTGTTATTATCGATGCGTTCAACTGATTTAATAGCTAAGAAAAAGCCACAAAAGCAATCGAAAAATACTATACAAATAAGGTTTCCTATTGATATAAAACTGCGTGTTATCCCAGAGCTGAAAGTTAATGGATTTGGCTTACAAAGCTTTTGGGATACTAATGCAAATGTGACTGGTGATTTATTGGATCCACAATATGCACTCAACGCAAAGCTAAAATCTGGAAAGCTAGAGTTGACAGACAATGCCTTCAAGTTAAAAGATGGCGATGTACTTATAAACAACGAGGATACAAAGATCCATGTATCCGCCGAAAAGGTAATAGATAAAATCACAGTCGGAGCTAAATTTATGCAAAGCGAAGGCCAATCTAAAGTTGACTTTTATTCAAATCCTTACATGTCAGATAAAGACGTTATGTCTTACATGCTTTTTGGAAAAAATGCATCGGAAATATCCATGGGAGAGGCGATGTCGCTCTTAAGCCTAATGACTAAGCTATATGGAGGCACAGATTTCAATATTTTGGGACGCATGAAAACCATATTTGGAATAGACACCATCTCAATAAAAAAAGGAAAAACAGCCGCAGGAGAAGAATATGATGCAGTAAGCCTCGGCAAAAAGATTGGAAAGTTTAAGGTATCAGTTGACCAAGCTACTGGAACCAAAGGCACAAACGTAGTCGCAGAAGTTGATGTAGCAAAGAATACCAAGGTGTCTGTTGACTTATCATCGAAAGATTCGTTTGGTGGAGGAATTTTGTGGAGCAGAAGGTATTGAAATATAGCGTCGTTGTAACAAGAGATTTAAATGCCGCATACACATATTGTTATGACCAAGAATTGGATATAGGACAAATACTTTCTGTTGATTTTAGAAATAGTGATGCTACTGGTGTGGTAGTTGATAATGCAGGCTCGGACTTCGATGGAAAGATTAAAAAAATTGCGCTTGTCTTGCCATATAAAATTCCTGAAACTTATATAAAATTTGCAAAATTCGTTTCTGAATATAACCTAATAAGACTTGGCACTGTTTATAGTATGATAGTGCCGTTTTCTACTGACGCTATTTTAGTTCCAGAAAAGCCGACAAAAACGACGAAAATTGCTCCTGAAACGCCAGTTACTCTAAACGACGAGCAACAGTTTGCGGTATCTGAAATTTTGCGATATAAGAATAAATTTAAAACAATTCTTTTGCATGGCATAACAGGCTCCGGGAAAACTGAAGTATTTCTGGAAGTTGCAAAAGATATCCTGAATTCAGGAGAAAAAAATCAAATACTGATACTTGTGCCAGAAATAGCGCTTTCTAATGAATTGGCAAAAAAAGTTGCCTCGAGGCTTGATTGCGAAGTTTATATATGGCATAACACCGTGGCGAAAACAAAAAAGTTAAACATCTGGAAAAAGGCAATAGATGGCCAACGGATGGTAATTGTTGGGGCAAGATCTGCGATGTTTATACCATTTGCCCAACTCAGGCTAATCATAATTGATGAAGAGCACGATATGTCCTTTAAGCAAAGCGAAACGGCGATTTATAATGCCCGCGATATGGCAATATATCTCGGATATACGCTAAATATTCCGGTTATTTTGTCATCCGCAACGCCGTCAATCGAGTCGTATTACAATGCGATAAATGGCAAATACGAATATATAAAGCTAAGTTCTCGTTATCATAAAAATGCAACTTTGCCAGCAATTAGCGTGGATGATTTGCGGCAAGAAAATCAAAGTGGGACGCTCAGTGAGTACTCAATAAGAGAAATTCAGGCATGTTTAGAAAATGGAAAGCAGGCATTGATATTTGTGAATCGGCGTGGCCATACGCCAAAAGTGCTTTGCCGTTCATGTGGAGAACGAGTGACTTGTCCTGGTTGTTCCGCTTGGCTTTGTTATCATATGGATACGAAGGAGCTTGTGTGCCATTATTGCGATTTTAGGACCAATGCCAAAAATGTTTGCACAAATTGTGGTGAGAGATCTCTCGTTGGGATAGGCGCTGGAATCGAGAAAGTCCAAGAAGAATGCGCCGAATTGTTTCCAAATGCACGTCTCCTGGTTCTTTCAAGCGATACAATAAACACGCCAAATAAAATTGCTAAAGCGATAGAGCAAATCAAAAACAATGAAGTTGATATTATTTTGGGAACGCAGATAGTTGCTAAGGGGCATAACTTCGATAGTCTCAGCTTGGTCATTGTAACTTGCATTGACGCTATGCTTTATGGAGATGACTTTAGAGCTATTGAGAAAACTTTCCAGATATTATACCAAGTTGCCGGGCGCGCCGGACGTACTGGTGATACTCAAGGCAAAGTCATTATTCAGACGTATAATCCAGATGATTATATTATGCAAATTTTAGGAAATAATGATATTTCACGATTTTATGAAACAGAAATACAAAATAGGAGAATAACAAAAATGCCACCTTTTGGGAAAATGGTCTCAATTACTTTATCTGCGTTATCAGAGAAAGAAGTTGAGTATTTCGCAAAAAGACTAATTTCAACTATGCCAAAATCGCCAAATATCAAAATATTAGGACCAATTCAGCCAAGCATTTACAAAATTCGGTCTAGATATCGACTCAAAATTTTGGTGCTTTCACAGGTATCGCTACAGCAATACATCTCAAGCATAGAGCTACTACAATCCCCACCTAGAAATATTAGGATAATGGTAGATATCGATCCTCAAGAGCTATGATCATGCTTAGAACAATATGGCATACTTTGTTGTCTCTCCGTCCGTAGCTATATCATCAAAGTTCTCTCCAACCAGTTTCCCATATTCCTTTTTAATACAGCTAACAAGATCTTGGTCACCCATCATCTTCTTTAACTCGTCAATTCTCAAGTCTATAGTAGAAGCTACATTCAGCGGCCAAATAAAAGGTCTATCAAAATCAGTAATCCATCTGTTATTAAATTCTTTCCATCCTGTTGAGGTGATCTTGCGCTTTTTTGTCCGTTCAGTCACGCATGAAACATTGTATAAATTATCTAGAGCTTCGGCTACGCTTTTCTTGTAGTGAAACGAATTTGAAATGGCTTTTTGTGTCTGGACATTTATGATCTCTGTGACAGCCTTATCTATCTGTTTTGTATACATCTGACTATGTTCAATTATACGCAATAATTCACTTTGATTTATACTCCCTTTAATCTTTTCAAGCTTCTTAGAATGTACATCTGTTTTATGTGGCGCATACAGCATTAAATCTATTTCGGGATTCGTGTTTTGTATTTTGCCTATATATAAAATATAACACGATCCATAGCCTGATTTTGGTATAGAATACTCTTGTAGCCACTCCAATCTATACACAATACCGGGATATACGGGATTATCGTCACTAAACGATATTGGAGCCTTAATAGCGTTAAAAAAATCCTGACAGCTGCCAATCCCAGGTAACTTCTTCACAAAATTTGTAATTGTACTGTAGTAATCGTGTAAATCATCGTCACTGGATTTATCTTTTTTGAACTCTGTGTTTATAGCGATCTTGTGCGCGTCTCTAAGATTTTGTAGATAATCATAGAGCCCTAACTCTTCGCAATATTTCTTTATATCTGAGAAAGATTCACGTACCAAGTCCGCATTACAGCCTTGTGTTATTAGTGCATTGCAAATATCTATAAGAGGCACCGAATTTTCTTTCTTCTTTGAATTTAGTGTTCTATCTATGAGATTTATAAGCAAGACGTAATTTACATGACATCTATGATAGTCTTTTTGATCCAAAAATCCGTCTGTCTTCTTGAGTTTTAAAAGCAAATCGGCACTACTCTTTTTTTCAGCAGTGAGCTCGTCATAATTGCACTGGTTATATTGCACGCTTCCATTTTGATATATGCCGATACCCAGCATAGCACGTTGAATTTCCGTTAGTATCACGTTATACACGCTATTACGATATTTCAAATCATCAAAATTAGCTAATTTAGATTTTGTTTTATGCATCGCCTTATCTACGAGAGCTCTGTATGACTCTCTCAATGCTAATCCCATAGCAATTTTAATGTCATTGTTTGTCCCGGAAAGGTTTTTCTTTAATTCGGAAAAACCGTTATTATCCAAAAGCCCCATACAAAATTTCTCGGGATTTGATACCGGTAAGTTTTCCGAAGCCACCGCAATGTTTGATATACAGAACACGCTAAAAGCAGCTAAGAACACGATCTTCAACTTATTCATAACTCAACCAATGTATCGCAATACAAACACACTACTTTAGTCTAACATTAAATTAGAACTTTATGCAACAAAAATTATGCTGTATAGCTATATATTTGATATGGCGTACTGTATTGTAAATACACGGAAGCTACTTTTAAGAAAAAACAGAATTGTAATAATTTGTAATATTTTTTATGAGATCCTACGTTTGTCATAAGAGATAATGGAATTATGTAATATTAATGTAGTGTAAGAATGTTTTGCAGATTACGATCAGAAGCAACGATACGAGATAATGTTGAATTTGCAGGAATTGGCGTTCACAATGGCAAGCAGACAAGAATGAGAGTTTTGCCAGCCGATGAAGGCAGTGGGATTGTTTTTAAGCGAACTGATATCAAAAGCAATCGAGCAATCATAAAATTATCTCCTAATGCTGTAGTAGATCCGACCCTTTGCACTAGGCTAGTCAATAAGGACGGAACATCGATCGCAGTTGTTGAGCACCTTTTGGCGGCGTTTAGAATTTGCGAAATAACTAATGCTGTTGTCGAGGTTGATACTGATGAAATCCCAATTATGGATGGCTCTGCACTAGAGTTCGTGAGGTCGTTCAAAGACGTTGGAACTCTCTGCCAAGATGCATACGTACCCGCAATAGTTATAACGGAACCTGTTTCGGTTTCATATAAATCAACTAGCATTCTGATTGCTTCAGCAGATGAGTGCTCCGTTTCGCTAAAATTGTCGTATGACAGGATAAATCCGGTTATAGGCGACAACAATTCATATTCTTTCTCCCTGAATGAGAATTTAACAAAACTAGCCAGCGCCAGAACTTTTGGCTGGGTAGACGATTATGAAAAAGTGCGAGCGATGGGATTAGCAAAAGGAGCCTCGGAAGAAAATACCATAGCAATCGCCACGGATAATACCATCCTTAACAAGGGAGGATTGCGTGATCCGAGAGAGCTGGTTATGCACAAGTGTCTTGACTTGCTTGGAGATATTTCTGTGATTGGTTTTGATATAATCGGGAAAATTGAGGGAATAAATACGTCCCACGCAACGAATAATATGTTAATGCGCAAGCTCATAGGCGAACTGCACAAACACGATGTTATTTATCCAGAAAGCAGGGAGCCAGAGTTTTTGTGCAAAATAGCTTGAAAAATTTGACACTAATGTGTACGATATTTCCATCGGGAAGTAGCGCAGCCTGGTAGCGCATTTGCTTTGGGAGCAAAGGGTCGGAGGTTCAAATCCTCTCTTCCCGACCAAGGTTTTGGCGATGCACCTTGGCTCGATTGAGAATAGCTCCAAGAACTGACAGCAGGAAAATAGCGAAGAAAAAGATCACGTTTTTGTATGATGAAAAAACCGTCTTGCAACTTGGAAGAGGCATAAGTTCAGATATAACGCCAATTTCATCTGTGTCGAGCTTTTTTTTGATTTTTCCATTACAATCAATTATGCAGGAGATGCCGTTATTGGCGCATCTAGCTATCGGCCTCCCTTCTTCTATCGCCCTAAAGCAGGCCATCTTAAGGTGTTGACTTGGCCCGTCAGAGATTCCAAACCAAGCATCATTTGTTATGTTTAATATCCAAGCACTAGCGGGGCTATCTATTATTTCTCCTGGGAAAGCTATTTCATAGCAGATTACAACGTCGAACGGTTTAGCGCGCTCTAAGATTATGGTTCGAGGTTGTGAACCTTGTTTAAAATTAGATACTCCCTTGGTTAGTTTTTGTATACCCAAAAATTTCAAAAATTTAGGAATGTATTCTCCAAATGGAAGAAGATGCCGCTTGTCATATGTCTGCTTAATTTTGCCGTTTTGTCCAACAATATAAACGCTATTATACGGGTTATTCTCATCATCGTATCGATCGCATCCGGTTATCAGAGTTGTTTCTGTATCACATAAACACGAAGCGATATATTTAAAAACATTTCCTTGATATGCCTTCGGAGCATTTATAGCTGCCTCAGACCATATAATTAATTTTTGCGCCCCATAAAATTTTACTTTACTACGATCTCGTAACGATAAACCTATTTGCTTATAGGTATTTGATTTAAATTTTCTGACATCCATTTTATCTCTTTGGGAAATCGAGGGTTGAACGAGTATTACCGGCAGCTTTTCATCTGTGGCAATATATCCGGTGTATAAATGAATTTTCCAAATGCCATAAAAACAGGCAAAAATGAAGAGACCTATAGAATATTTCAGTGTTTTTCTTGTTATTGAGAGAGCAGCAATCAGGATTGTCAGCAATGACAAACCATACGCCCCTAAAATATCTGCGACCTGCGAAAAATAAGGAATACTATATGTTGCGTATCCAATCAAATTCCAAGGAAAACCAGTAAACGCCAATCCTCGAACATACTCTCCCAAAACCCAGAATATGGCGAACCACACTATCAAACTTGTCTGATTGCGGGAGAAATATTTCGAGAGCAAGCAAGACAGAGCTGGATACAAGGACAAATAAAATACCAAGGCAACAACAGCTAAATATCCATAATTTCCAAGCCCGACGCATTTAAATGATTCTGCGATCCAATAAAGAGTGCTACCAAAATACCCTAGACCAAAACAATATCCGATAAAAAAAGCATCTCGTTTAGCCGGAATTATTCTGAGATAATACAGCAGGACCGCAAATACAGGAACCAACAAAATCGGAATACAATACCCCTTGCAAAAGCAAAACTTTAATAAAAGCCCAACAAAAAAACAACTAATTTTCGGAAATTTATTTATAGTGCGTAAGCTTCTTATTAGCATCCCTAATATATTTATTTGCTACATCAGCTACTTCTTTTAGATTGTTGCGATTTTTAGAAGCATTGTCTAGATAAAAAATAGCAAGTCGCAACTCTTTTTTAGTTTTAGCAATATTAAGAAGCACTACACCCGCATTAAATTGCGCTGCGCCCAAACCCATTTTGGCTGCTTTTTCATAACATTTTAGAGCCATATTAATATTTTGGGGGCGGATATCTCCGCTATAGTAGCCATCACCTATTGAGTTAATAGCTTCAGGTAAATTCATATTTGCCGCCTTTGTTATATACCAATCAGCTTTCTGCAAATTCTTGGGCAAAAAAATGCCCCAAAGATACAGATTTCCGAGAATATATGCTGATACAGGATTCTGGTCCAGAGATGCTCGCAAATAATTTTCAACAACTTCTGGATTTTTTTCACCCCACTCAAAAACATATTTGTTTATAAAAACATTATCGGCAAAAGCGTTGAAATCGGAGCAACACAATATGAATATAAATTCTACAAACTTCATTACTGTCCGAATAATGCCATGCACGCTTTACATCTTACTGATTTGCGATCCTGATGTGCAAGGCTCACAATTAAATTTCTATTTGCTTGTCAGGTGGTTTACTCCATCCCAATCTTGGGGAGAGTGCGCAATAAAATTCTTGCAACGGTCAATGAGAGGAATAATAGATTCGGATTTTTCGGGAAATATTGTCTTTATCTCAGTGTAAAGCTTCAATGCATCTTTAAAATTTTGCGCTTGAAATAATTCAAAAGCTTCTTTTGATTTTGAACAAAGTTCCATCATGTTATAGTATGTTTCATCAGCATTTTGGATTAATCCCAATGGTTCAAAAACAACTATCCCAGCACTCCTCCCCTTAACAGCGATTTTATCTACCGTCCTGAAAAGCACTTTGTTTCTGGCTTTTGATTCCACAGTTTCAGAAACTAGGATGCTTGTTCCGTAAAATTTATTGGCTCCCCCTAAGCGTGAAGCTATGTTAACAGAATCTCCAATTGCAGTAAAATTCATACGTTCTCTTGAACCGATATTTCCAACGACCGCGGTTCCTGTGTGAATACCAATTTTTGTAGGGAGAGCTGGCTTTCCTAATGGCGCCCACTTTTTATTTAATCGCTCCAAAATTTTTTGGCAATTCAGCGCAGTTTCACAAGCATGAATCACCTGATCTTCGTCCCCATTTGGAGCTCCCCATATAGCCATAATGGCGTCCCCGATATATTTATCGATTGTGCCATTGTTATGAACAATGTTTTTAGTCAGTTCATCAAAATACTCTGAAAGGTGAAGAACAAGGTACTCCGCAGGCAATTTTTCTGAAATGATCGGAAAGTCTTCTATATGTGAAAAAAACATTGTTATCTCTTTTGCGTTACCGCCAAGTTCTGGCTTAGCGCCATTCTTTAAAAGTTTTCGAACTAAATCCTTAGGCGCATATTTAGAAAATGTTGAAATACTCGATTTTATAGCGTTCATTGCTTCTGATAATTTGCGAATTTCTGAAATATTTGAATTTGCTGAAGCGGGAAAATTTTCCAGCTCCATATTCCCTATAGCTTTAGCCGATTTGCATAGTTGCACTATTGGCTTAGAAATTCGTCTTGATAACCACAAGATAACAGCAGAGAAAACGATGTACGTCAAAACTGACATAAGTATCATCTCGAACTTAATTTCCTCTAAATTGCCGATAAAGTCAGACTGTGGAGTTGTGATAATAAGCGAAAAAGGGACTTTATCAAGTTTGCTCAATGTTGCAACGTATTCGGTTCCATTTTTTGTCCGATACGTTGTCTGGAGAGCCCTTGTTCCTAGGAGATCTTTAACTGCACCAGCTAATATTTCATCCTTGGTATCTGTAACTGGTCTCAGCGCAATTTCCCTACCACCTTCGATTTTTGCCTCGTCGTCCTGAGCAGTCGATGCGATTATCTCATTTTTCGTATTTATCAGACGCACATCGGAATTCTCGGTTGGCTTCACATGATCTTTCAAAAGTTTCTTAAAATCGGGGATACAAAAATCTATAGCAACAGCTCCAATTGGTTCCTTCTGCCCTCTTTGCACTATTTGGCTTGTTACTGTTATTCCTGCGGTCTTCGTGGATTTAAATAGATAGGCATCAGTCCAAGTAACTCCGCTATTTGTCTCCGCTTGACGATACCAGGGACGTTTTCGCGGATCCATCGAGATAGTTTTCATGTTTCGTTTGAATACAAGTCCGTAATCCTCATTCAGATACTCCCAATTTTCAATCAATTTACCTTCGGGATCCTTTTCTATTTTTTTTAAAAGATACAACGCATAACCAGGTATACTGTTTGTGATTGCATCGTCAGGTTGCTCCAAGTCATATTTTGATGGAGATATGTGCATATAAGTTCCATCTTCAAATCCCATATAAAAACTCAAGGCAAATGGCGTCTTTTTCAGACCTTCTTTAAATAAATCTTCAAAATCTGAAAACCTATTCCCAAATTTATCTGGAGTAATTGCATTTTGAGCTAAAACAGCAACTAACGCTTCTATTTGTTTAAAATACGAATTTAGCCAATTGGTAGCAATGGATGAAGATTTTTTTGAATAGTATTCATTGTCGAAATTCAGAATAAGTTTCCTACTTGCATGCGATGAATACCAAATTTCCAAAACAGCAGTTACACAGAGCAAAGCAGAAAATATCGTCAATATCTCAAACCTTAGGGTTCTGTTTTTTATTTCGTCAAATAAGCGCATATGCCGTCAACACTTGCACAGAATAACTCCATTGTCTTCTCTAGATTGTATAGTCTGTTAGTTAATTTTCGGTTAACCATGCTGTTATCCACTTCAGATACTGTTTGCAAGATATTTAAATGACGTTGAAAATTCGTTTTGTGTTATGGAATAATGAGTATATCGATTAGTTGGAGATGCGCATAGTGACTGATTTTTGGATAGTAGATACATTTTGCAATAAACCTTTGCGTGGAGTTCCCTCTACAGTGTTTTTTATTGATGACTTCGCTAATGAAAATTTATTACAAAGTATTGCTATGGAGATGAATTCACCTGAAAGCATATTTTTACGAGATCTCAAAAATGGAATATTTGAGTCGATTTGCTATACTCCAACCGCAAAGGGATTGTTTTTCGGCAATAGCCTCTATGCTGGCGCCAAAGTGATCCATTCAAAAACAAATCTCAAGCAATTCAGCATTACTTGCGGGATTAGGGTCTTTGCCATCAATGTTTCTGACGACGGAAGGATTGAAGTGCGCTTTTCCACTGTCGATCTAGAAAAGGCACCAACTCCACTTAATCTCAGCAACGCACTAAACGGCGAACTTGTGGTCTCGCTTGCTGAATGCAAGGGGGAGCTGATTGTTGAAGTCAGAAGTCCAAGTAGGCTGCAAGATTTGCGAGCAAATATGGATATGTTGAGAGGTATTAATTACGATTCATTTGCCGTTACAACTGATACACATTATGAAACTAATCTAGATTATGATTTTTGCCTAAAGGTTTTTGCTCCAAAACTAGGAGTATACCGAGCTATTTCATCCCCAATAGCTTGCGCAAAATTATCGGCATACTGGATTGATAGGATGGGAAAGAGCTCCTTGACCGCTTCTGGAATTGGAGAAGAACGTTTTTATATTAAGCACGAAAATGAGTTCACATATATATCTGGATATTGTTCTATTTCCACTCAAGGTTCGCTTTTAACTAAATTGCCATAAACCTCCATAGCAACAAACAAACGAATTTTTAATGATTAGAGTGGGATTTTACATCGATCTATGCTAGTATAGCCGTATACTGCGGATGTGGTGGAACTGGTAGACACGCAAGATTTAGGTTCTTGTGACGCAAGTCGTGGGGGTTCAAGTCCCTTCATCCGCACCAA
>CACYDS010000012.1 GCA_902773285.1 uncultured Pseudomonadota bacterium
ATTCCAATGCTTCTGTTTATAAGTTTCTGGGTTTGTATCTTTAAAAGTTATAATATCTCCAGCATTTTTATCTTTAAACTCATTCTCTCCAGTAACACAATCAGCTATAGCCTGTCCGATAACTGTCGTCCTAGATTTTTTATATTTGTCATCACTGATCCATTTATCATTCGTATAAAATTCAGTTTCATTAATCCAATTCTCGATGTTATCGCAAGCAATACGCCAATATATCTGATTTAATTGGTTTCTAAACTTATGTAGACCTTCCATAGCTACTACATCACCCGAAATAGAAGCAAATATAGCTATAGTATTAACTAATAGCCCAAATAAATATTTATTTAACATAACTAAATTCTCTTAAAAATAATTCCCTCTAAGAAATAGGTTACCACAGTTTTGATGAATAGGCAAATTTATGTCGATCCCTGACAGCAATTCTCATTGCGCGGCCTTAGTCCTTTGGGGTATATGCCTAAGTATAGTTCAGGAGACGCATTTTGCCTCCCATCTGTTTGAACTTATACACATGTGAAGTATTAAATAAAAAAGGGAGGAGATCTATACCCCCCCGTTTCTTGGTTGTATTAAATTGCCGAAATAACTTTGGATAACGATGTTCCTCTACTGGTTCTCCTGTTGTCTACTCATTTTTTTGCGTGTAATTGAGTCGAGATATTTTTTGCGAAGTCTTATTGATTTCGGAGTAACCTCTACTCGTTCATCGTTCTTTATATAAGCTATCGCTTGCTCCAAAGACATTTCACGAGGATTCGGTAGTTTTATGTTCTCGTCCTTTCCTGCTGCGCGACAATTTGATAGTTGCTTTTCTTTCGTTGGGTTGACTTCAAGCTCGTTTTCCCGACTATGCTCGCCTATTATCATACCCTCGTATACAGGATCCCCCGGATGTACGAACAAAGTCCCTCGATCTTTCAAGAAAAATAGTGCATACGGAACTGCCTTACCATTTGCAACAGAAACCAGTGCTCCTCGCGCTCGCTCTTCTATTGCCCCCTTATGCGGAGCGTATGAGTGAAACGAGCGGTTCATTATGCCAGATCCACGTGTGTCTGTTAAAAACTCACCGTAATATCCAATCAACCCTCGAGTTGGTATCAGGAATTTTATCCTTGTTTTTCCAACTCCAGATGGGCGCATATCAACCATTTCTCCTTTTCGCAGTATAAGTTTATCCACAACGGTTCCAGTAAATTCATCGTCCAAATCAACATATAGCTCCTCTATAGGTTCTAATATTGCCCCGGTTTCTGGATCCTTTTGGAATAGTACCTTAGGACGGCCAATAGATAACTCAAATCCTTCGCGTCGCATTGTCTCAATTAATATACCGAGCTGCAGCTCTCCACGTCCAGCAACTTCATACGATTCCTCCTCAGTAGATCGTTTTACTGTTATCGAAACATTTCCTTCTGCTTCCTTAAAAAGCCTGTCACCAATCATCCTTGATGTCAGGTTTTTCCCCTCTTTTCCAGCTAGTGGCGAATCATTTACTGAAAATGTCATAGAAATTGTTGGAGGATCTATTGGTAATGAATTCAGAGGCTCGGTTACTTCTATTGAAGCAATAGTGTCCGCCACAGTTGCTTTTTCCAGACCGGCAATTGCGATAATGTCTCCTGCTTGCGCTGTCTCGATTGGTATTCGCTTCAGCCCCTCAAATGCTAATAATTTTGTTAAGCGGGCTCTTTCAATTTCTGCATCAAACCCAGGTCTCAGTGCATGCACTGCATCGTTAATATTCGCAGTTCCACTCAGTATTTTTCCAGTCAATATTCGTCCAAGATACTGATCTTGTTCCAGCAAAGTAACTAACATTTTAAAATCTGAACTTTCTTCCGTCGTTGCGTTTGGAACATGTTCAATAATTGTGTCCAAAAGTGGCGTCATATCTTTTCTTTCGTCATGTTCGAGATTTTTTACAGCCCACCCATTACGTCCAGACGCATATATTATTGGGAAATCTAGCTGAGTATCATTTGCTCCAAGAGCGATAAACAAGTCGAATACCTCATCCAACACTTCGGAAACACGAGCATCTGATTTATCTATTTTGTTTACCACAACTATTGGATTGAGATTTAGAGCCAATGCCTTGGTTAGCACGAATTTCGTTTGCGGCATAGGTCCTTCTGCTGCGTCAACCAACACCAAAACGCCATCTACCATACTCAAGATTCGTTCGACTTCGCCACCAAAATCTGCATGCCCAGGCGTGTCCACTATGTTTAACTTTGTTCCCTTCCAATTAAAACTGGTGCACTTCGCCAGTATAGTTATCCCGCGCTCACGCTCTAATTCATTTGAATCCATCGCACAAGTTTCGATTGTCTGATTTTCTCTAAACAATCCACTCTGTTTAAATAGAGCATCAACCAAGGTTGTTTTGCCGTGATCAACGTGAGCTATAATAGCTAAATTTTTTATATTCATTGACATATCACTTTACCTTAAAATTTCAGAGGAATACCCCCCTCTGTACCGAGCTTCATTGTAGCATAGTTTATTTGATGCATTCCATATAAATCTTTACTGCCCATGACACTATATCTGGTGTTCCCGGAGGGATTTGAACCCACGACCTCAGGATTAGGAATCCTACGCTCTATCCATCTGAGCTACGAGAACACACAAAATATTCTAGCATAAATTTCACGAAAAGATTAAACATGTATAAGCTCACTAGACATGAAACAAAGATTAGATTGGAATGAATGAGATGGCTTAAGTTAAAGATAATCACAAAAATTAAATTTTTAATTCAAGAAATGAGACTTTGAAAATAGAGGTTCTTAACTAGCATCGTTTCAAAAATGCTGACAAAATCGGTAGCAAATCTCCGTATCTATGATTAGATCTAAACTCGCATCCTTTTAAATGCAAGACAAAAAGTCGTCATAGAAACACTTCATAATTTTTTTGAGCTTATAACCGCTCAAGCTCCTGTATTTCATAACTTCTCTCCATATTTCTCTCTGAAACGCTACTCAAGCCCCTAATGAAACAGGTCGGGGAAGCCCGACCTAAATATATAAAAAATAAATAAGTTTGTGAACATTCTAAGTAATAAGTTGTTGTATAATAATTTTAAAATAAGATTTCGGTAATTTTTGATGGAAAGTAATGTAGCTTCTAAAATTCACTTTTTTGATGATGAAAAGATTTTAACAGTAACCGAATTATCTCGTG
>CACYDS010000013.1 GCA_902773285.1 uncultured Pseudomonadota bacterium
TATAATAATATAATATAATATTATATATAATGTCCATAAAATGAACCCGCATGGATGTGCAATTCTGCAATCCATGCAATTCTTCCTCATCCTCGCGTCCAATTTTTTGCTATCATTTTCTTGCTCTAAAACTTGTATATATCAGATTTTTTTCGTACCTTTGTGCCAAATTTTGCACAAAAAAATAATACTATGGCAAATAGACCTCTTTCGTGTATAATGTTAGCTCCGTACATTACGTTTAACGACGGAACTATAGGCTGTATTCTCGTTATAAACTGGGATCAACCACAACCTTCAGTATTCTTATTCGATAGTCAGAATAGGAATACCAATAATCCCAATGCGGCAAAACAGAGAACATTGTTCCCGTATGAACTAAATATGCTGACTGAGTATATTAACAAAGGAGAGCAAAGGAAATATTATCCTCACAACGAAGAATTAAAGAAAATGTACGCTCTGTATGGAGTTGCTCGATTATGCGGAAACTTTATGAGTGCGCATATCGCCGACATGATTGCCGAAAATATACGTCGCCAACATCCTGGCTATCTCGGGGATATTGGTAGAACAAAGGAACAATTAGCGGGAGCGCATCTCCAATATACAAACTGCAATCTGGAAGACGAATTGTTGTTGCATATGAGCAATGATTCTTTATGGGAACGATCCATTTTAGAGCAAGCCCTGCCTATGATTGAACCCGGTTATAATCACAATGAGTGGTTAGATACTATCTTGCTGAAAATACGTACAGCCTTTATCAGCAATTTAGAGAATAACACCACGGCCACGTTTGGCGCAGATTATGGATACAGATTAGCAACCGCATATGCGGAAGATCCAGATGTCAAATGGTGGAGAGTGTTAGAAGAAGCCGTCTCTATGCAACATAAAGAAACCGGTATAAAGTATGTTGATGCTGGCATACAAGAAATAATTGCATTCTATGGACTATCAAAATATATCGGCGAAAACAAACCTTGGGGCGACTTGGTTTTGAATGTAAGCAAAGTGCCTTTGGAAAAGCGTCTTGATATATTTAAGGCATACAAAGAACAAGTCGAGAAGGAATGTATGGAGGAATTGCGCAAAGCAGATAATCCGCTTCTCTCATCTATGCCTACCAAGCAAGACGCGCAAAAAGAAGCAAAGGAACGTATGTTGAAGCATTTAGGCAGAACACCCGATTGGTTGCCCGAAGAATGCCGTTTGGATTATAGCCAGTACGAGCAAGCATTTTGCAAGTTTGCCGGTATTGGTGATTATGAGCCTACAAAGGAGAAAAAGAAGATTCCTTTTGCTAAAGAACGAGCAGGTATCCGAGCAGTTCATGAGTCTGGTATGTGTAAGCACAAAGCCGATTGGGGAGCAGTATTCAAGATATTGGTAGAGAAAGATATATTTCCCGATACCGCCTATCTCGCTGCTGCGGAATTTATTAACGAAATATGCACGATTGATGTCACAAACAAAGATGCTTTGCGCCAATCACCTGCATTAAACATTCTTGGAGGAAACGCTGAATCCGGATGGCGGAACAGAGCACCCGAAAACAGGGAATCGGGCAGGAAGTTACTTTTCTACAGAAAAATCGCTGAAACTTACTTCTCTGCGATGTAAGTTACAACGCATAATTCATTTAAGGTCTCACAGATGATGTGAGACTTTTTTTGTCTCAATCTCTCTCTAATTTCCCGTGAGTTACACGCGAGTTTTACGCTAATCCTGCGCGAAACGACCAGTCATATCTTTGTTCGGATATTATTCGGAAATATTTTGCTCATATCGAAAAGTTTCTGTAATTTTGCTCTCGGAATCGACAAAAATGGTGTCTTTTGATATATAAAAAAAATGTACTACCTTTGTACTCGATTTTGAAAAAGTAAGGTTTTTATTATTTACTATTGTGCTAGGCACGCACATATATACGCACGAGAAAAATCTTCAATAGTAACCCGCTTTTGATGATTGGAACGTATAGTGAAAAGTTTCAGCTAACCTGAGCAACTAAATTTAGGTATAGTAGAAACGAACATTATAAAGGCTGTGTACCGAGAACGATCGATCACTATACTCGGAGCAGCTGGCACCGGTGCCATAATGTCTAACAATTTAAAA
>CACYDS010000014.1 GCA_902773285.1 uncultured Pseudomonadota bacterium
AAGGATGATTCCCTAATGGCTGCGTCGTATTGCGCGCTCAGTGTTTGCTTTGAGCACCAATGCTCTCGGGATTGTATTTGCTCTTGCGGATCCTCCTTTATAGCAAATTTGGATATCTCCTCACGTAATTTCAGTCGCTCGTCATATTGTTTAATATCGCTAATTGAGTTATCCAGCATACCAGATAAGCCGCCTATATGACTGTTGCTATAATGATCTACTAAAGATAGTTTGATACCTTTCAATATATCACCTATACTTTGTCGATTACTCCGAGGATCATGCAATAACTTATTTACAAGATTGTATAAAATGACAGCGTTCCAATTCGCTCGAGAATAGCTAACAGGGTTGGCTTTAAAAGTTATTAAAGTCGCTTGTCCATCATTAGCATCGGCGAACTCATTTTGCTTTGTCACACAATCTGCGATTGCATGGCCGATAACATTTATGATAGATTCTCTGTATTTAGATACGCTTCGTACCTTTTCTTTAAAAAAATCGTGAGATCTAGCATCGCCGATCTTATTAATCGCTGTAATAGCCCACTCTACGTAACACAATTTGTTATGAATACTGGTTAATACTTCTGGTGGTATTTCTGCATAAGAACACGCAGTAATTAAGGGTATAGCTATACTATAGTTTAAATATAGCCCCCCCCCCCAGAATGGGATTTTTACTTAACTTATACTTCATTTTTACTTACTCCTTTTTGTTACAAAAAAATAACTCCTTCTATTGTTTAGAATATCACACCTTTTGTTTATCGTGCAAATGTATATTTCGGCTGTTGTATATGCTAAAATCCTGCTATCGGTTGTTTTTAACAAGATACTAGATGAACTCGTTTGGGCTTTGCATTATCGGTTATTTTATTGGGTCTATACCTACTGGGTTTTTGCTGACAAAAATTTATGGAAATATTGATATTAGGGTAGTTGGCTCGCATAGTACTGGTGCAACAAATGTCTTAAGAAGTGGGCATAAAATCCTTGCTCTTCTGACTCTTTTAGGAGATGCCACAAAAGGTGTAATATTCACTCTATTTGCCAGTATTGTGTCAGATGATTCGCAATTTTTAATTGCGGTTTTCTGTTGCCTATTGGGGCATGTATATCCCATATGGCTCAGATTTAGAGGAGGGAAAGGTGTCGCCACATCTGCCGGTATATTTGTCGTCTTATCTCCATTATTCGCTTTGATATCTATCGCTATTTGGGCAATTTTTGCAAAATTTATAAAAATTTCTTCTATCGCATCAATCGCAATGGCTGTGTCATTTACAACCATGTGTGCTTATGGGGTTGCCATAAACAGCACTAAATTTTCGACATTTCTATTTTCTATAGCGGTCCTTATATTTTTGCTTTTCACGCATAAAAAAAACATCGGTCGCATTATCCATAAAAATGAAACGACAGTTGAGATTTAATGACATGGGATAGTTGCCCTAAATTGTCTTTTTTTGTTATTCTCTAGAGAAAGGCTTGTGATACATCATCTATAGATTGTTTTCAGATGTAATTGATAGGGTACTAAGCAAACAAGTTGAATATTCCGAAGACCTCAGGGTTCTAGAAGACTATATAAAAGAGTTTCTCGAAATTAATACTCGGGTACCGCATTTATCACCATTTGAAGTCCACAAAGGAAAGCGCATAAGATCAATCCTGTATTTTATGAATTGGAAGAATCCAGATTCTGTATCATCTGAAATAAAGTACAAAACCATTGCGCTTATCGAGTTAATTCACTTTGCATCAATTTTGCACGATGACGTCATTGACAATAATATGACCAGACGAAATGCTAGTTCTTTTCTCAGCAAGTATGGGTACAAAAATAGCATAGTGTTCGGTGATGTTCTTTTTATCAATGTCATCGATGGATTTCTAAAATTGCATAATAGCAATACCCTTGTGAAAAATTTTTGTTTAAAAGCCTGCACTTCTACAGCATATGGAGCACTTTTAGAACGGCACCTAACTATTAGTTCATCGTTTCAAGAATGCCTAAAAACGTCGATATTAAAGACCTCCTCTCTTTTTGAACTTTCATGTTTTTTAGGCGAATATTTATCATCAACCGATTTTCAAAAAGCCAAGATATCAGCAATAGGTGGATTATGTTTTGGTATTTTATTTCAATTCCACAACGATGTTAACGATTACTCTACGACTAACTTCGAAGAATCTGAAGATTTTATGCAAAAAAATATAACAATGCCTCTTCTTCTCTTGCGTGATTTTTTTAACTTTGATCTATCAAAATTTAATTCAACAAATCAACAAACATATGATGAAATAAAAAAACTTATGCATACACCCGAATTCCGGGCGTATGCTTTTAACATCTTATCTAAATATCAGAGAAGAGCTACTTCTCTACTAGATTCTTAACTTTCCAAGTTTTGCTTTCTGCGTCAAATGTATACAACTTCGCTTCTGCGAATTCCGGATTATGTTTCACAGTTAGCGATGAAACCTGCGCATCACCACCAATGCGAATAAACCTTACAGTAAATACCTTCTTTTTGCACAAATCCGGTATTATATCTGCTAGGTCATCTAGCGTAGATATTTCTTTGCCATCTATCGATACGATTTGAGCCCCAGCTATCAAAGCATCAGGATTTCCTGGAGAGGAGCACACTTCAGTAAAAGCAGAACTTGCTTCGCAATCCGCGATAAAGACCCCTGGCCTGCCCTTACCAAAACATATTTTGTATTCAGCTGGCGTTTCGTGAAACACTGCGTCCGCGAATGATAGCATTTTCATTTTCGCTGTATTTGTTAGTTCAAATGTTGATACTTCTATATTTTCCTTTTTTCCATTTCGATAAACAGTCATTGCGATAGGCTTCCCTTGCTTGCTTTGAACTATTTCATCGATTTTTTTTAGATTACAACCAATCAGTTCGCCTTCCATCTCCCATATAACATCGCCAGCTTCCAACTTGCTTTTATCTGCATCAAATGCAGTTAGCTTGCGGGATATATAAAGCACTTTATCCTTGTCTGGGAATTTATGCTCATATTCTTCAAGCGCAGTTTCCGGCAATATCCCGGCGCTTATGAAATCTTGCACAGAACCGTAATTGATCATAAAGCCGCAAAAGTATCTATGATACTTTTTCCCTTCCTGCAAGGTTTTTATAACAGGTTCTACATACGAAATTGGTAAGGCCGCGCCAGATACAAATTTCCCGCCATAAAGCAAGCCGATAACTTCTCCATTTGTGTTTAGGACAGGCGAACCACTCGCCCCAGGCACAGTTAAACCTGAAAATTGAAACGACTGTTCTGCGATAGGCTTTAACCACAAAATACTTTCTGTATCAAATATGTATCCCTTGTATGTTGAAAATTCATTGTTGGCAGAGTTACCCATGGAATAAATTTCCATATTTAGCGCAAGCTGGTCATTAGACATCTTCAAGGGAATGGCATATTGAGGAATATCCTTTGGATTTACTGATAAAATTGCAAAGTCATAGCATGGATCCAGGTATTCCAACCGTGCCTCAATTTTCTTTCCATTTCCAAATTTGACTTCGTATGACCCGACCGTCAATTCTCCGGCAACATGTGCGTTAGTGACGATAAGCCCTTTCTCTTTGTCAACGATAAATCCGGTTCCGTACCACTGTTTGTTATATATAGATTTGTCCAAAACTACAGAAACCTTTATGGTCACAACCCCGCGTCTTGTTTTGTCAAATAAAGCCCTTTGATCAATTCCTGCACCTTCCTTCGTATCGGATTGCGCCTGCGGTGGTTCTTGCGTTACCTCATCTACTTTTGTTCCGAATGTAAACGCAGCATTTCCTACCGAAGTAGTTGTTGCTAATACAAGCGGTGTTGCAAGTGCGAATAATTTCTTGACGTTCATGCTTCTCAAATAAAAATCTTCCACTTATTCATGCTATCACATTTCTGCATCAGGATTGCAAACCCTGCTATGGAATAACAACACTTTAAGCCATGCCGAGATAAGTATGCCGCTATATTCTGAGAAAGATTCTGCTGAGAGAAACCACGAAACTGTTTTCTCGATCTGCAACGCAGAAATGCTTAGCGGCGACAATTCTTTGCGGCAAATAAAGCTAATCCTTGAAGAAAAGCAAGATGATATAGTTACAGCACTTAATGAACAAATAAACAATGAATATATTAAAGGTAACAAGCTAATGCGCGAGGTAAATATAGATGCCAATATAAGCATATATAACAAAGCCCCAGAAAATGAGAAGAAACAGAAAATATTAACGATAACGAATCTGGGCGAGATAGAGGAATACGGCGCTAACGAGATAAACGATCTAATGAATATAAAGATTAAAAAAGGCTAAAAACAAAAATCCAATATGTCTTGCCATGGATAGAGAAGCAAGCGTCCAAAACATATAAGAAAAGTTTGACATTAGCATAGGTGCAAGTAGCGCATAAATGGCTTAGAAAAGGCTTGTGAGGAATTGAAGATTCCGCTCTTAATGTTACCTCCTGCACAAACTCTTGCTTGATAGTTTCTGTCGCCCACAAAATTCACCACCCGCAAAATTCTACAATTTTAGAATGAATTGGCATTTTTTTAACAAAAAATTAATATTTAGGTCATAAACTAAATCTTAGTTGGGGGCGTCCCCGGATTTTGTTTTTTTTGGAGAAAAAAATGGTAGATAAGATTGCTGTATTGTCGTTGTTGGTTGCTTCCTTGTCTTTTGGCTCAAGTGCTACAGAAGTAGATGCAGAGGCGAAAGAGGCTCCAGTGGTTGAAGTAGAAAATTCAGATAACTCTGATAACAAAGATACTCCCGCAGAAGAGGCCAAAGCCAAAGACGATATTAAGGATGAACTAAAGGAAGAAAATAAATGCGAGAATGAAGACAAAGAATGCGACGAAGAGAAGATGACAGAAGAGGAGAAAGAAAAATCCATTAAGAATGATGACTCCGCCAAAGAGGATTAAGTCATCATATTCCTTAAATCCTTTTCATTAGGTGCCTTTGCTATTTGCAAACGGCGCCTAAATCTTTTTACTGAAAGCGAAATGTATATAAGTTCAAACAGAAGTGAGACATGAGACGTCTCCAGTTTTGAGTCCGTTTGAGCTTGGATAATAGACGTTGTATCCGCTGCTCTTTGTGCCAAATGCTGCGTCAATTGTTTTGCTCACAAATTAGTTCCATGGTCATGATAAAAATCCATCGTTTATTTAGCGCTTGAATTTCTGCGGATTATGTGTGACAATCTTTAGATTATTACCTTGGCAAAAACGAATTTCAGAAGCTAGATGATAAAAGTATTGTCAAAAATACCTCAAACTGTAAAAATCGTCGGAATTGTGTCGTTCCTCATTAACACATCTACGCTAATGATTTTCAGCTTGTTCGGACTTTACCTCCATGAACAACTACATGTTGATTTTTCTAAAATTGGATTCCTCGATGGCGCTGTTGAGGCTTTTTCATTTGTAATGAAAATATTTTCCGGAATTGTAAGTGATTTTCTTATGAATCGTAAATTGATTTTTCTAATCGGATCAATTTTCTTGTTCATAGCGAAGCCGATAGAAGCTATTGCAACAAGTTATTGGCCACTTTTCCAGGCAAAAATTCTCGAACGTATAGGCAACGGTTTGCAGTCAACACCCAGAGACGCCATAGTGGGAGATTGGGCGCCAACGGAGTACAAAGCAACTTGCTTTGGTATGAGACAATCCCTAGCCGCTCTGGGAGCGGTCGTTGGTTCCGTTTTGGCTACAATTCTTTTCAAACAATCAGGAGAAGATTTCCAATTCGTTTTCTGGATGGCAACAATTCCATCGTTTTTTGCCGTATGGCTAATTGCCATATTTGTGAAAGATAAAAAATCGCCAACTACGGAAGAAACAGTTGCCACGAAGCATTTTAAATATAGAAAAATAACAATAAATGATATAAAAAGTCTCGGTACAGAATATTGGATATTGATAGGAGTTGCCTGTACATATATGATTTCAAAGGTTTCCGAATCAATAGTGATTTTATATGTGGTAGAAGCGCTTGGAGTACCAAAACATATTGCTCCCATCTGTATGATAATATATCAAATTGGTAATAGCTTCATATCTTTGCCAGCTGGAATAATTTCAGATAAAATTAAAAGCCGAGAGAATATATTTATCCTAGGCATTATCATCTTTTTGCTATCAGATATACTCTTTGTATTTGGAACCAATATGATAGTAATGGGGTTAGCACTCTTGTGTTTAGGAATGTATATCGGAATAACGCAAAGTATATTCCCCGCAAAAATTATCGACATAGTTCCAACTGATTTGAAAGGCACGGGAATAGGCATATTTAATCTGATATGCGCACTGTCACTTCTTGCTGGCGGATCTATGGCTGGTTATATTGCTGATGCATATTCCCCAAGGCATTCATTCATCGCAAGTTCGGCTTTGGCAACATTTTCACTTATGATATTGTTCATTTCAAAAAAATTAACAAAAAAAATTAAGAAGGCATAGCCCGCAAAATTCACTGCACGTTAACCATTCGTTAACCAGTTTTTTATAACCTTTATACAAGAACATTTTCTTTGAGGTTTTACGATGTTATCCTTTCTCGCAATTTTAATGAACCCATTTTTTATTCAAGATGGAATAATTGTTGATGATCAATATTGTCAACAAATGAATCTTGAAGATGAATCTGACGAAAACGACAATACTGAAGTTCTGTTGTCCTACGACAGATTCGAAGCGCCTGCTGGCAAAATTATGCAAATATCTCAGGACTTTTCAGCATTTTCTGAATCCGAAGAAAACACCAATCAAGAGGTAGATATTGATGACAATTCCGAGGAAAACCTAACCGAAGCTGAGAATGAACCTGAAATTCAGGAAACTAGCGCACAACAAATTTCTCAAGATATGGAAAAAGAATTTGGAGAAATGAGAATGATACAGCTGGCTAATTCTATAGCTGGAGACCTAGGAATGATAACAAAAGTTACGTTGGTTGGATAGTGTCATTTCTTTCATTTCTTCACAAGAAGAGCATAATTGATGAGGATTTGTACGAAATCGCGCAAAGAAAATCTGATAAAGAATCGTACATATGCGATGTCCTCATCAGTTCTGGCGAGTATGACGAAGAAGACATTGCTAAATTAAAATCTGAATTTTTCGAACTACAATATACCGATCTTTCAGAGTTTTCCGAATACGATGGATTTGACTATTCTATTTTCGAACAATTTACGGCAATTCCATTTCAAATATCAGACAAAACCATAAAAATAGCAATAAGTTCTCCAACTGATCTAGAAATAAAAAGCGAAATAGAATACAACCTAGCCCTCTGCGAAGAAACAAGAAATGCCAGAGTGATCTACTACATAGCATCTAGTTCAAAAATTAAGAAAAAATTAAAAGAACTTACTGATCAGCCGAGCTTGAATATAGAACAAATTCTTCTAAAAGCAATTTCTTTATCAGCGTCCGATATTCATATAACGCCATTTGAAAAAATTCTGCAAATAGTGTTCAGAATTGATGGAATTTTAGAAAATTACAAAACCCTAGATATAGATAACTTTGAACAAATAAGCATATCAATAAAGGTCATGGCAAAACTTGACATTTCTGAAAATAGACGACCTCAATCCGGTAGTTTTCAGAAATTTAATATCGATTTTCGAGTATCTACTCACCCGACCCTGTTTGGCGAAAACATAGTGATTAGAATTTTAAACAAAGATAAATCTATGATTTTGATTGATAAAATCGGTTTTTTACGGGAGCAAGTAGATTATCTAAAACGAATTTGCACATTTTCAAATGGCATGATCATTTTTTGTGGCCCAACAGGGTCTGGAAAAACAACTTCAATATACTCTCTAATCGAAACGATTGATAAAAAAAGCAGAAATGTTATGACCCTAGAAGATCCAATAGAATACAAAATAGCAGGCATTAGACAAACCGAAATTCTCCAAGGAGTTATCAGCTTTGCAGATGGAATTCGCTCGATACTACGACAAGATCCTGACGTTATTCTTATCGGAGAAATCAGAGACAAAGAAACAGCACAAATGGCAATTCGCGCATCTATGACAGGACATTTGGTCTTAACAACAGTCCATGCTAATAACAGCTTCGGAGCTATATCTAGATTGCGAGAATTTGAAATTCCAGATTCACTCATATCCGAAAACATTATTTCAATAATTGCACAACGACTAGTACGTAAAAAAAGCGGTATAGGACGAACAGTTATATCAGAAATCTTAAAAATTAGCCCAAAACTGAAAGAACTTATTTGTATGGGCTGCAATCACTCACAGCTCAATGCTCAGGCTGAGAAAGAGAATTTTATAAATCTTTACGAGGATTGTAAAATCAAGCTTTCTAATGAAATGATTTTTAAACAAGATGCCGAGAATTTGTTGTTAACAGATTGTGAATAAATCTTAAAAAATTCACACATGGTTTGGAGCAAAAAAGTTATTAACATATATTAAAAAGTTATTAACATATTCACAAAGTTATCCACAAGATGTTGATAACTAACAAGACGAGTCAAAAATCGTATGTCACATGTAGATAATTTTGAGAAAAAATTTTTTCCACACATTTCACAATACCTAATATAAAAACAAAAAGATATTAAAAATATTTTTTATATGATGAAGTTGATGCTATGGTGAAACAAAAAATCTTTGCACATTGATAATGTTTTAGAACATTTGCACACTCGTTTAACGTTGCTCCTGTTGTCATAACATCATCGATCAAAATAATTGATTTTCCTGATAATTCAGTACATTTAGAGCAAGAAAAAGCATTTTGGACATTGTTAAGTCGTTCATGAATATTTTTTCCTTTTTGATAATCAGTCTTCTTTGTTCTTTTTAGGATGTTACATATTGGCAAACTAGAAATTTTTGAAAATTCAGCCGCTATAATATCTGCAGGATTAAAACCTCGTTTTAAAAATCTACTCCAATGTGAAGGAACCGGAACCAAACAATCAGCTTTCCTAAAAATGTCATTATATCTCGAGAACATCATTACTGCACATACCTTGGCAACAAAATTATCTGCATGGTTTTTGATTTTCATCACAACATTTTTTGAAATATCGTCATATTGAAATAATGCTCTTGCTTTATCAAAGTATCTAGGATATGTCTGACAAGTGTCACATAAAAAATTATCACCAGAATTTCCATACGAACTTTCAAGCATTTTTCCACAAATTGTGCAAAACGGATAATCAATAAAGGTAACTTTTGAAAAGCATTTTAAACAGAAAATAGAGTCGGGTGTAATTTCACATCCACACATTAGACACTTTTTCGGAAACAACCAATTAAAGATGTCATATATCAGCATCGCTAAAATTCACTTCCAGATGGCAAAAGGATTGTAATAATATTTTATTAAGAAACCTTTAACTTCGAGACCACATGAGATTTCGGAAAAGTTTGTTGTTCATCTGTATCATTTTGGTAGGGTGTGACAAAATGGTCAAAGGTAAATATACATCTTCAGAGTTGGATAGCGCTGTTGTGCGTAAAATGATGACTCCTATTGAAGATGAACAAGAGCTACCATCAAAAAATACTGCGCCGAAACATCTTCCTGAAATTCCAGATAATCTAAAACAAAATGTTTCATTGGTCTTGAACGAAAATTTATCAGTACGCTCTGTCCTTTGCGAGACCGCAAAAAAACTTAATATTAATTTTCAAATGACTCCACACATTAAGTCGAAACTTATTTTTAGAGCGCATAATAAGCCATTTATAGAAATATTGGATGCTATTTGTGA
>CACYDS010000015.1 GCA_902773285.1 uncultured Pseudomonadota bacterium
ACGCGACAGAAAAAGCCAGCTGCAAAGGGCAAACCAATCTTCACGAACATAGATATGTTGCCGCCAGAATTTTTTCAAGTAAAATGGAGAAATCATAAAACAAAGCCAAATATTAAATATTTGGAATCTCTAGAAATTATTGCTGAGCCAGCAGATGTGAGCGATGTGCAGATTATCATACCAAGTTATATTGGCGAAAATCGTATAATTTAGATCCCCAGGCACTTAACTACTTAAAGTCTTACAAATTAAAACTTCGTTTTGTTTTTTGAAGAAAGGCATAGTAAAAGAATTAGAATATTTAAGTGAGATTTATCAAGCATGTTTGAAGGGGCTTCCGCGATACATGGTATTGATTTCAGTGGAATTAGCGATAACATACATTCTATGGATCGAATGGTTTGCTTCTGTAAAAATACCTCCCCATTGGATCTAAATCCTATAAGGCATAATACGTTGAATACTGAAGACACCGATGATGATACTTAGGATGTTGCAATGAAGAAGATGTTTACAGATTGCATCAACTTGAAAAGTGTAGACATATCATCTTGGGATTCTGAATACCAAGACAAATTTCGCGAGTATTACAAAAATGACATTGAGATTAGAAAATTCAAACTGATAACAAGCCATTAGAACTATAACAGATCTATGAGATTAAAGACCGTATAAGTTCATAACATATGAAACAAAAATCGGATGGCGGGTGAGTGAGATAACCTATGACTAGCAAATAGATTTGCAGCAGGAGCCCCCTGGCTCGCATCCTTTTGAACTTGAATATGTTTTGTCTCTGCTACTGAGGGATAAGCATCATCTCAAAATACACAAAAATCGGTTCATAAAAAATGATTGATATCACTAAAGTAATAAATAAAAATATCGCAAAGATATGGCATCTATTGTTATTGATATTTATTAATCTTGTGGGATAAAAGAAATATCGCAACCATTTGATTAGATATACTGTAGAAACTAAAGAATACAAAATTGCAACTATCAATATAAAGTAATCTTTATTGCAAAGAAATAGTTTAAAAATGCTAATCTTGGCAATAAAATTACCAAAAGGAGGAAGTCCGCACATTGCAAACATGGATGCCATAATAGTAAATCCAAAAATAGGAGCGGTTTTTATAATTCCAGATAAATCGGCAAAGGTTTTAACTGGACAGTAGTTTTTTATGAAAAATATTCCAGTAAAGAAACAAAAGATTGCCAAGGAGTTATAGAGCATATATGCCATTATATATGGCTCTGATTGCGTAATGTAAAAACTTGATATTACAAATCCAATATGTCCAATGGAAATCGATGCAACAAATTTATGTATGTTATCCTGAAACATAGGTGCTATTGCTCCGATGCCCATTGATATACTCGCGAAAGTTATTAGAAGGAGTTTTAAGCAATCCAGATTCGCAAAAAGTGAAATTACTTTTATGAACACAAACATCATGAATAGTTTCCATATTGCTTCAAGGAACAAGATTGCAATGCTTGAGAGCCTTTCATAGACATCAAGAACCCAGCTATGGAATGGTGCACAACCGAGTTTGAAAAGCATATAACTTATGATTAAGATTTTTCCTACCTCCGTGAGCCCATTTGATGATTTTATAATTGCAAAAGACAGGCTGCCAGATTGGCTGTAAATCAAACTACACCCAAAAACAAAAATGGAGCTTGCAATCGAAGAAAGTAGAAGAAAGCGTATAGAACATTTTCTGTGAATAACATCATAGCAACTATCAACCAAAAGAAACCCTACAGAAAAGGTATACAATTCCAACGCAAGGAAAAGCGTGAGGAGGTTATTAGCAGATATTGATATAGTTAACGCATTTATGATGCCATAGATTAAAATGAAAAAATTCCCACTTAGCGTCTTGTTTAATTTTGCATAATTGAAGTATCCTAATAGCGCAAACAAACAGAAAAATAGTAATATTTTGATTTGCCCAATTGCTTTGTTATAGACAAAGAATTCTGTGGTTTTCTCGTCTGCATTGGGTATATATATCAGCAGTGCAAATAGTAAAATTACCGAAGCTAACAGAGATATTTTTGATAATATCCCTATTGCACAACCTTCTCTTAAAAAACTTTTAACAACGACTAAAGTGAAAAGAGTGAGAATTGATAAAATGTCTGGAAATACCAAATTTAATTCGGAAACAAAGCTTAGTGAGAATGGCATTTCCTTAGTGCCGTTTTCATACTCTCATAAAGATTTTCGACTAAATCCATTGGCTTGGCAAGTAAATTAAATTCAGATTTTAAATTCGTGGCTTGCTCTACTGGCGAAATGATTAAATTTATTCCAATTCCTATTATTACATATGGGTACGACGTTTCAGTTAAAACGCCAGCTAATTTTTTGTTATCCACTAAAATATCATTCGGTTGTTTTAGTGTTATTCTAGGAGAATGGGTTAGTTCTTGTAGATATCGTTGTAACACATTGATAACTTCCGAGGTAAGCGTATTAGTTTCATTCTGAGGTATTTGTAAATCTCTTAAATCCAATATATACGAGCAATAAAAATTTCCTATTGGGGAGTGCCATATCCGTCCGTTTAACCGGCCCCGCCCACTGGTCTGAGTGTCAGCAATTATAGCTATATCGGAGGATAAATCTTCTTTTAGTGCTATCCCAAGCGCAAGATCATTTGTGCTCCCAACTTCCTCGAAATACTTTATGCATAGCGTCATTTCTAACTAACTTTTGAACTAAACTTCTCTAAAGAAGCGCTGAATATTTGAAATGATATAAGCAATATCATCTTCAGTCACCAGCGGATGTATTGGTAATGACAGTATCTCTGCGTATAGCTTTTCAGCATTAGGAAGAGCATACCCCATATTGAAATAGCTCAAAAGGTGATTTGGTTTATACTGAACGCCCGTTTCAATTCCGGCATCGGACAGATATTTTTGCAATTCATTTCTGCGACCATTTTTCACAATTATCGGAAAAATGTGAGGCACTGCTGTTTTGGCATTTATCGGAAAGAGCTGAATTTCTGGAATATCTGCAAGGCTTGTTAAATACATACTGGCATTTCGCTGACGTAACATTCTGATTTCTGAAAATTTTGCCAACTGAACCCGTCCAATAGCTGCAGCTATATTATTCATATGCAAACGCCACCCTAGCTCTTTAACATCTGAATTCCAACTTCTTTTTCCTTGAAATCTGCGTTCTGTGTCACCTATGACGCCAAGCAATCGCATATCTTTCAAACGTTCCGCGATTTCTGTGTGAGTAGTTAAAACACATCCTCCGTCACCGCAGGAAATGTTCTTTATTGGATCAAAACTAAAACAGAAAATTCCGTCACGATTTGCTATACTTTCATCCCCGAAACAATGTGCTGCATCTTCAATAACTCTTAGATTATTGACCTTCGCAAACTGATATACTTTATCAATTTTTGACGAGCATCCAGCAAAAAGTACAGGTATTATCGCTTTTGTTTTATTGGTTAATCTTGATTCTGCGTCACGTAAGTCAATAAATCCATCATCAAGATCAACGTCGCATGGAACAGGTGTTGCTCTATTAGCTCTGACAGCTTGGAATGTTGAAACGAATGTAAATGTTGGAACCAACACATCATCGCCAGCGCCTATATGGCAGGCCTGAATCGCCAATTGTAGTGCTGCAGTGCAGGAATGTACGCAAGTTACATTCGCATCGCTTCGCCCGAAAAATTTATGCAATTCTTCTTCAAAACATTTCACTTCTATCCCCATATTCACTACTTGAGTCATCAAAACTTTGGCAACTGCATCCGCCTCTTCCTTACCAAAATATGCAGAAGATAATTTTATTTTGCGCATAAAAATTCAGGGTCCTATACCGTGTTTATTGAGTGTAAGTCAAAAACGCCAGATAATGCAAAAGGATTTTGTGCAAAATGTTAAATTTTATCATTATCGCATAACAACAGCTTTACCTCTGAAGGATCTGGCCGATGCTCTTGAAGCAATAGGGGGCGAAGGCGAGCTATTTTAGTAAACTTGTAAGTAGTTTGTGTGATATGTGAGTCAAGAGCCGACTGTTTTGCGCATTTGCGCTATAACGAGTGAAATAGAAATGGAGCAGAAAGGCGTGCTTTCAGCTCCAAATCATATTGGTAAACATGAGATTTTGATTCAGCTTAAAACGTTCCGTCTTCATTAACTTCTTTGATATCTTTGAGCATATTTGCGAGTGCTTCTGCGCCTTTTTGATCAAATACGCCTAAACTAGTTTTTTCGTATGTATAATGGCCATAAGGCCCATCTTGTTTAAGAATTTGTGGATTTTGTGTCGTGAAATACTCTGGGGTTTGATTTAATTGATAGCCGGGGGTAATTGGTTTTGTGGGGGATTTGATTGACATTGCACATTTATCAATACTATTGGTTTCAGTAGGAATAATAGCTTGTATAAGTTTTGTTCTAACGTGGAATAATTCTCCATTGCCAGCACCAGATAAGAGATGTTGCGCAGGCGGAATGAAAATTGGATATTGACCTGCTAACAACTTTGTCCTCTCTAATTCCAGTCTATATAATTTATTTACGCCGCCAGACAACACAAAAGCACTTGCCCCTGCGTCAAATATATATCCGCTACCAAGTCCATCGCTAAAGCAAATAGACATTCTGTTTGCCATTTCGGGATCTGGTTTATCAAACTTTCCAGCGTGATATAGAACATATTTGGGATTTTCAGCTTCGGATACTATTATATTTTTTATATAATTTTTTAGTTGTAGACGTTTTTCTTCGTTCCAACCAGTTGGTGTTCGCCCATCCCAGTTCGTACCGAGCAACGTTTCTATATGTGATATATCAGATTTATTTTTTCCGCTTTGTTGATTAGTATTCCACCAATCAAAGAGTCTTTTAGGCTCTTTGCGTATAACAGTTCCATCTGCGTCAAGTTGTTCATCGATGGTGTAGGCGTTCAACAATTTCTCAACTATTGTTTCTATTTTCCAATCGCACTTTATATATAAGTCATTAGCGTAATCATTGACTTTCCAAAAAATATCTCTAATATCCTTATTTTGCATAAAGTTATTACATGCTTTGGTTAGCGACCATTCTTCATTTGCCTTTGCATAATCACATAACTCAAATTTGCGTTTGTATTCGTAGCATTGACTGAAAAGCGTTTGTAAAGAATCCTTTTCAGGATAATCTATCGTTTCGGCAAAATAGTTATATACTATAAATTGATAAAGACTCTTGGTAATTGTATACACTTTTGCTTTTGGGTCTATTTTCTGAACTGCATTTTGTATGAATTGATGTTCTGATTCTTTTGTTTTGAATGTTTCCATCAAATCTAGATTTGGATATTTGTTCTCAAATTCCTTTTGTATAAATGGGCTTAAGATGCTTGGAAATCTGTATTTTGAAACGATATCGCATATCTGTGGCTTGTTGTTGTCATCATAGTTACTGACTATGTATTCGCTTGCTTGCGTAGCACCTGTTATTAACAATGCATATGTTATTTTCGTGAATAACCTACTGTTGCTCATATTTTCCTCTCCTATAAAAATAAAACTTGATCATTGCTCCCAGAATGGCGTACATCATCACATAGAAATCGTTACCTGTGGAATTATTTCTGCATCTGCGCATTTGCACTATACGAGTGAAATCAACACGGAGCAGAAAGGCGTGCTTTCTGCTCCAAATCATACTGGTAAACGTGAGATTTTGATTTAAAAAATCCCATTCGCAGGAACTTCTTTTATATTGTTTACCATTTCTTTAAGCTTCTCTGAACCATCTTTATCGAACTTGCCTTGACTTGTTTTTTCATATAAATAATTATAGTATTCGTCCTTTTTTAAAAGTAATATTTGCGGATCGGGTGTAGTGAAGAATTCCGGTGTCTGATTTATTTTATACCCAAGAGTAAGCGGGTCAATAGACATCTTTATAGAAAATGCATACTCATTAAGATTATTGCTTGTAGACTTCCATCTTTGATCAATAACCGCTTGAACAACCTTTGTTCGGACGTGGAATAGTTCTCCATTTCCAGCTCCTGATAAAAGATGATGTGCAGGAGGAATGAAAATAGGGTATTGCCCATCTAACAACTTTGCCCTATCTAATTCCAGTCTATACAACTTATTTTGGCCGCAGGACAACGCAAAAGCACTCGCTCCTGGGTCAAATATAAATCCACTGCCAAGTCCATCGCTAAAGCAAATTACTTGTCTATTAGCTCTTTCGAGATCTGGTTTATCAAAATTTCCGCAATGATATAGAATGTAGTCAGACTTTTTATTCTCTGAGCGGATGCAATTTAAGGTGTAGTTTTTTAATGTTTGTCGTTTTTCTTCGCTCCACCCCTCAGGGCTTTTCCCTTTACTATTTGGTCCGAGTAAAGTGTCTATACGTGATATGGATGATCCAGTGATCGATAGTTGTTGGGCTTTACTTGTATTCCAAGAGTCAAGAACTTTGTGAGGGGCTTTATATGCGTCAAGTAGTTCATTAACTATTGGCTCTAATTGTCCATTATGTTTTTGATATAAATCGTTAGAGTGCTCGTTAACTCCCCAGAAGATATCTTTTATCTTTTCATTCTCCATAAAGTGATTACATGCTTTGGTTAGTCCCCACTCTTCTCCTTCTTTTGCGTGATTTCTAAGATCAAATTTTTCCTTTTGGTTATAGAGTTCGGCGAAAACGTCTTTTTCTGGATCCTCACAAACCTTTATCTCTTTATTTAAATAATTATACGTCATAAATTGATAAAGACTCTTGGTAATTGCATAAACTTTTGCTTTTGGGTCTATTTTCTGAACTGCATTTTGTATGAATTGATGTTCT
>CACYDS010000016.1 GCA_902773285.1 uncultured Pseudomonadota bacterium
TGGTGCCCGGAAGAAGACTCGAACTTCCACGGAGTTGCCCCCACACGCACCTGAAGCGTGCGCGTCTACCAATTCCACCACCCGGGCCCTACTCTAGATTATACATAATCAGCTCTAAAAAGCTAGTCTTATCTTACCCTCTCTCGGGCCTTTTCTGTCGCATATCTTATGAAGCTATACACTGCTCACTTTTGACTTAATGCATGGAGGCTAGCAACAAATCTAAGCGTCGTTTTGTTTTGTCTGTAGCCATAGTAAGAGGCAATCGCAATTCATTTTCTATCAATTTCATTTTAGATAAAGCATACTTCACAGGGATAGGATTAGGCTCAACAAACATGGCTTCACTCACTGGGGCTAGCATGTTTGCTGTTGTTTGCATCATTTCTATATTCCGATTTTGCCAAGAAGTCAGTAATTGCTTTACCAGACGCGGAAAAACGTTTGCAATTACTGAAATACAACCATCGCCACCATGTGCCAAGTATCCTGGCAACGTTGGATCATCTCCTGAAAATAATTTCAGCTCCGGTACCTTCTCTTTTAAAAAATTAACTCTTGCTAGATTTGTATTGGAATCCTTAAGCCCAATCACTCTGGACAATTTTGCTATTTCGGCGATTGTATCTACTGTCATATCGACTGCACATCTCCCCGGATTGTTGTAAGCTATAATCGGAATGTTTGTGCTTTCATGAACAGTTTGGAAATGTTCGATAATGCCATTCTGCGTAGGTTTGACATAGTATGGAGCAATTAGCAACACTCCATCAGCTCCCAATTTTTCTGCTTGAGTAGTTAACTTTATGGCATCAGCGGTCCAGCAAGAACTACATCCGACAATGATAGGTACTCTTTTATTCGAGGTTTCAATCGATTTTGCTATAATTTGCTCTCGCTCTGCTTCTGATAACAGCAATCCTTCGCCAGTTGACCCGCAAACTAAAATCGCGTCCGTACCAGATCCGATATGAAATTCTATCAACTTTTCTAACGCGACGTAATCTACCTGTCCAACACGAAAAGGGGTAACAAGGGCAACTATTGATCCAGCAAACATGGCATTTACTCACAAACTAGCTATCATAGATAAAATTATAGATGTTTTTCTAATTTTTCTCAAAATTTGTGAGAAATTTGGATTGCGAAACGACTTAACAAAAAAGTATATTGAACTTTTGAGGAGAGGAGATTGAATTATAAACGGAGGAAGGTTGAAATTATAAAGGCTAAATAGAGCTATAGATGCCAAAAATGAAATAGATGGTAGAGCTAGCAACAACTCTATTTCTACATAGCAGAGAATGTTTTTATTAATTGGTTTGACAATCCCCTATTAAGAAACACAAAAATATTTTGACTTAACTAAGATGTAGGATTTTTCTTGTGCGTAAATATTCTATTTGTAAATATATAATATAAATATATTTGCGCATTAATGATAATTTTACATATAAAAAAATAATAACATCTAAAAATACGCAATAAATAGGCTGAGTCCTGTACAAAAGACAATCGATGAGCTTGATATTGTGCCTGGTTCTCTGCTCTTGCTCTTTTAAGAAGAACAGCTTAATTCTAAAATATGTGGGGTACACTATAAACTCACCGCTAAACGAAATATTTTGCTCGATGCGAAATATTTCGTAACGTAAGGCATCTACCATGTATTATTTTTGGTAATGTCTTATGTACTTTTCCAGTCGATTGAGCGTTTTCTCCTTCCCTAGGATAGCAATTATCTCAAAAACGCTAGGAGATACCAGCCTACCGCAGAGTGCTCCGCGGATTGCTTGAGCGACTTCAATTAGTTTGACTCCACTGTCTTTGGCTAATTCTTTTACTCTTTCGCACAATGTTTGTTCATTCAATGGTTCCATCGAGTTCACGATAGCTGCGACCTCATCTAGTAATTTCATATGTTGCGGAGTTGCGTATTTTAAGCAAGCGTCATCATAGCCATCAGGTCCTCCCATATATATCTGCACCGCATCTACTAGTTCTAGTATGGTCTTTGCTCGCTCTTTGAGACTATTCATTCCAGCCAAAATACAACGTTCTTGTTCATCGTCTAGCTTGGATTGCAAAAAAGGCTTCATATATTCTAATAATGACCTGTTATCACGCTCCTTCATGTAGTGAGCGTTCAAGTTCTGCAACTTTGCCATATCAAATCTAGATGGGGACCGTCCAACACTTGCAAAATCAAACCACTCAATTGCTTGATCTCGTGTTATCACTTCGTTATCACCATGACTCCAGCCCAATCTCAAAAGATAGTTAGAAATCGCCTCAGGAAGATAACCCAACATTTTGTAATCCTGGGCACTAGCCGCTCCATGCCGTTTCGATAATTTTGCCCCATCTGGGCCATATATCAACGGAATGTGTCCAAATCTCGGGATATCCCAATTACATGCCCGATATATTTGTATTTGTCTAAATGTGTTCGTTAAATGGTCATCTCCCCGTATGACATGCGTGATTCCCATATCATGATCGTCAACGACCACGGAAAGCATGTATGTTGGAGTTTCATCAGAGCGCAACAAAACAAGATCATCCATTTGTGAATTTTCTATTGTTACATCCCCTTGAACGAGATCGTTCACAGTTGTTTTGCCAGTGGTTTCCGCTTTTAGGCGTATAACAGGATTTGTCCCAGCAATTTTCTCCGAACATCCTCTGCATTTCCCGTCGTACTTATATGACTTTCCCGCTTTTAATGCTTCTTCTTTTTTGGCGGCTAGTCCTTCAGGAGAGCAATAACAATAATACGCTTTTCCTTGTCTTACTAAATCTTCCGCTATTGCTTTATGTCGCTCTATATTGTGCGATTGAATAACAGGCTCTTCGTCCCAATCTATTTCAAGCCATTTTAAAATTTCGAATATCGATTTTGTATTTTCTTCAGTCGAACGCAACTTATCCGTATCTTCTATACGAAGCAAAAATTTTCCGCTGTTATGCCTTGCAAATAACCAATTAAACAGTGCTGTTCGCACTGAGCCAATATGCAATACCCCTGTCGGGCTTGGGGCAAATCTAACCCTGATCTGACTCACCATCTTCATCCCTACCGAGAGCATTATCTATGTCGTTGAGAACTTTCAAATCATCTTCATCCAGTTCCTCAACTTCACCATCATCAGTTTCATCGAAGTTGCCAGGTTCAAGCATCAACTCTTCGAGCGTCTTTTCTGTATTTTCATTATTATCAGAAGGCGCATCATCTCCTTCATAAGCTACTCTTTTGGCAAGTTCTCTCAGCCCTTCTATGGATATCGTTTCTTCTGCTATTTCTCTCAGAGCGATGATAGTCGATTTATCATTATCCCTTGAAATTGAAGGCATCGCTCCATGTTCTATATCTTTGGCTCGTTTCGATGCCATCAAAACTAGTTCAAACCTATTAGGCACTTTTTCAATGCAATCTTCGACAGTAACTCTTGCCATTAGCCACTATATGACCCGTAACACCATTCAACAATTCTACCACATATTTCCATTTCTCAAAAATCTTTTAAGGAGCGTTGTATAAGTTCATAACATATGAGACAAAAGTTGGCTTGTGGGTGAGTGAGATAACTTTTGTCTCACATCTGTTTGAACTTATACACAAATAACACTATACGTTAAACCTGAAGTGCATAACATCGCCATCTTGAACGACGTAATCCTTTCCTTCTAATCGGAGCTTCCCGGATTTTTTAGCTTCTTGCTCACTGCCGCATTTCAAATAATCTCGCCATGAAATTGTTTCTGCACAGATAAAGCCTCTTTCAAAATCTGTGTGAATTGTGCCTGCAGCTCCAGGGGCCTTCGTTCCCTTAGAAATCGTCCAAGCCCTAGATTCCTTCTCTCCAACCGTAAAGAAAGTAATAAGCCCCAGCAAATCATAACCTCGCTTCACAACACGATTTAATCCAGTTTCTGAAAGCCCGAGATCATTCAAAAAAGCCATCTTGTCTTCTTCGGAAGGTAGCATCGCTATTTCGGCTTCAATTGCCGCTGAAATTATTACGACTGGATTGCCTTCAGCTTTTTCAATAACTTTTTCGGTAAATCCATTGCCGGAAACAACTTCACTTTCAGCAACATTACAAACATACATCACAGGCTTCGTTGTAATTAGCTGTAATTGCTTTAACACACGCTGTTTATCTTCAGAAATTTCCGTTTTTATAGCTGGCTGCCCGTTTTTTAACATTTCGTAAACTTTTAATATGACGTCCAAAATTTCCTTTGATTGTTTATCTCCTGACTTAGCTTTTTTTTCTAAATTTGGTATACGATTTTCCACACTTTCCAAATCTGCGATCAGCAACTCCGTGTTTATGGTGTCTATATCAGATATTGGATCTACTTTTCCAGAAACATGAGTTATATCTTCATTTTCAAAGCAACGCACAACATGCAGAATCGCATCCGTCTCACGTATATTTGCCAAAAACTTGTTGCCCAGCCCTTCGCCTGAGCTCGCCCCTTTAACAATTCCAGCAATATCAACAAATTCCAGCTGCGTTGGTATTGTTGTCGCAGAGTGAGCTAATTTTGATAATTTCCATAATCGCTCATCAGGGACAGCAATTCGTCCAACATTTGGTTCGATCGTGCAAAACGGATAATTTGCCGATTCAGCAGAAGCTGTTGAAGTCAAGGCATTAAACAAAGTAGACTTCCCAACGTTGGGAAGTCCGACGATTCCACAGTTAAACCCCATAAAGATTACTTAATTTTTGCTTCTTTGAACAAAACATGCTTTCTTGCCTTTGGATCGTACTTTTTCATTTCCAACTTTTCAGTCATAGTGCGAGGATTCTTCTTTGTTACATAAAAATACCCCGTTCCCGCACTGCTCAACAATTTAATTGAAATAACCGGACCTTTAGCCATAATCAAACCTCAAAACTCGAAAAAAATTGGAGCGGGCAAAGGGATTCGAACCCTCGACCCCAACCTTGGCAAGGTTGTGCTCTACCACTGAGCTATACCCGCATTACCTTGATAAGGTATCGCATAATACCAGTCAGTTCAAGCATTTTTTAAAAAACGAAGAAAAATTTTTCTCTACCTAGATAACGGTTATATCTGGTTTAAACCAATAGAATTGTTCGCCAACTACCCCTAATAGAGAATTTCCTCACCAATATCTGTATTCCCCTGGAAGGGATAAACAGAAAGGAGTAAAATCTTTAGTAAAGTTTTTTTGCAATAGTTAAAAATGTTTGGCAAGGTATTGATAATAGTTTTAACTTTTCTTTCATCAGCGAACGCCTTAAAAATAGAAATAAACAAGGGGCAGGTTGAACCGGACCCAATAGCTATCGTTGATTTTTACGGAGAAAATGGCGAGGATTCTGAACTTGGGACTGAGATATCTACAATAATCAAAACTGACCTAGAACTATCTGGATTCTTTATTCCAATTAATCCCGCTAGCTTTATAGAATCAAAGGAAACGCTTTGCAAAAATGGCGCCAATATCAAAAACTGGAACATTTTGAATACCAGATTTTTAGTTCACGGAAAGATAACCGGCAATTTTGATATAGATTTTGTTTTGATTGACGTTGTTACTGGGAATAAAATGCTATCTCTCAACGTTTCAGGGACGAGATCCAAGTTAAGAAAAGTTGCTCACATTATTGCTGACTACATCTATGAGCGCATAACAAGCGAAAAGGGGTACTTTAACACAAATGTTGTTTACGTTGAGACGTCATATAATAAAGACTCTACCAAGAGGAAGACTAGGTTAGTCAGAGTTGATCAGGATGGCCACAATCGGCAAGAATTAACTGACGGCTCTGAATTAGTTCTGACCCCGAGATATTCTTCGGATGCTAACAAGATTGCATATATCTCTTATAGCGATACAGCAAGAGACGTACTTGGCAAATCCGCTCATGTCTACATAATGAATGCGGATGGTCGCAGAAAAGACTTGATGTTGAGCAGGGACATCATGAAATTATTGATAAAACGAAATCATGGTAACCCAGTGCAAATGACATATGCGCCAAGATTTTCTCCAAATGGCGAGGAAGCGGTTTTGGCAATAATTATTGATGGAAAGTCAGCTATATATAAATACAATTTTGCTAGCAATCGTTTAACCCAACTCACAGAGCATTCGTGTATTGACACATCTCCTTGTTATTCGGATGACGGCAGTAAAATAGTTTTTACATCAGATAGACATGGAAGAGAAGCCATATATGTTATGAATATAGATGGCTCCGATCAGAAGCGCATCAGCACCGGAGAAGGAAAGTATTCACAACCAATTTGGTCGCCCAGAGGAGATCTAATAGCATTTGCAAAAAAGGTCGGAAGACAATTTTATATAGGGGTAATGAAACCAGATGGTTCGGGAGAGCGATTGATTACTAGCGGATATCTAGTAGAGGCTCCTTGCTGGTCTTCAAACGGACGATATTTAACATATTCAATGGAAATAGCTCCCGGGGCCAAACCTCAAGTGGCTGTGACAGATATAACTGGCTATCACACCCGTATAATCAGCACAAAAGCCGATGCTTCATATCCTGCTTGGTCACCTACTGTCGGGACAAATTCTAGATGATATTTGTTTTAAAAATTGTTCTTTATTACTTATGTTGCATATTCATCGCGTCGTATATGTCGTTGTTTGAACGGAAGCTTATCGCTCGTATACAACTACGGCTCGGGCCATCGAATTGTGGAATCGGGGGCATTTTTCAGCCAGTCGCCGATGCTCTCAAGCTTCTCTTTAAGAACTTGCCATTTAGCGGTCATTCACAACAAACAGTAATAGGGATTTGTTTGCTATTTATAACGGCGCTCTGTCAGCTAACTTTAATTCCGGTATTGGATGACAACATTTTTCATTTTAAGAATGGTTTAATATTGATAATATTGAGCCAATCTCTTATGGCGTTTTCAGAAACGTTAATAGGAACAACTTCAAATTCACGGTATGGCATTATAGGAGGAAACCGAGCGTATATACAAAATTTAGGCGGACACTTACTGCTTGCACTGCTGGTAGCGGTGATGATGCTGATATCTGGCGGAACCAGCGTGCTGGATTTTGTGCGCTTACAAGCAGATGTGTCGCTTTTGATACAATTAGTACCTTTTGCTGTAATATTTTTTATTTCGCTTCTGATAACCGGGAACAGAATGCCGTTTGATTTCACAGAAGCGGAATCGGAGCTAGTTGGTGGAGCATACGTAGAGTGCGGAGGCATATTGTTTGCTCTGATATACCTATCTGATTATCTAAATTTATTGTTTATATCTGCCCTGTTTGCAACCCTGTTTTTACATGGCCTATCCATGCCAATACCGTATGTGGTTGAATTGCTTATAAAAACTATCTTTTGTGTATCATTTATCATTTTAATTCGTTCTATCTTGCCAAGATATAAACAGCTTCAAATGCTAAAAATTGCTTGGAGCATTACAATCGTTCTACTATTATTGATAGCGATTTTGTAAAAGATATTGTTGCGCAATTTTTTCATAAAAGATACAGTTATAAGCATAGCAATCCCAGCCCCGTTCACACATACATAAAAATGTGTTTACCGGACAGAGAAAAGATGGTATCCTCGACAGTGATATTTGGAATTTTTTGTTGATACGATGACTAAAAGATGTGAACTTACTGGAAAAACGGTGCAATATGGTTGCAATGTCAGCCATGCTAATAATCATTCTTCTAGGCGATTTTTGCCGAATTTACAAAATGTATCTTTTTTGAGTGAAAGTCTTGGCAGAGTTTTTAAATTTAGAGCCACCACTAGTGGTATACGAACAGTTGAAGCCAAAGGCGGATTAGATAGCTTTTTGCTTGCTACTCGGAATGATAATTTGAGCAAGAAGGCCCAAGCATTGAAAAAAGTGCTTAAAGATATGAATAAAAATTAATTTCAGGAGATAGAATATGGCAACAGATCAAGAACAAAGTCAGTATCCGTTTCGTATAAATGATCAATATGTTAAGGATCTATCGTTTGAGAATCCTAACTACTTGATGAAGTATAGCAATGATAGCGACAAACAGCCAGAAGTTGGAGTTGGGCTCGAAAATAATGTCGCAAAGATTGATGATGAGCATTATGAGGTGACGCTGAAAGTCAATGCAAAATCGACTATTGGAGACAAATCGCTCTTTATAGTGGAATTGTCATATGCAGCTCTTATTACTGTGGCACCTAACCTTGAGCAAGATATACTTGAACCAATTTTGATGGTACATTGTCCGTTTTTGATGTTTCCATTCATACGGGAAATTGTGGCAAGTGCAACAAGCGCAGGCGGTTTTCCTCCGTTGCGGCTGGAGCCAATTGATTTTGCATCTCTTTACATGTCGAAGAAGAAAGAAATGGCAGAAAATAAAGGTAATGCTAATTAGCATGGACAATGAGAGCACAGATAGGTTCGTGCCCCAGTAACAAGGTACAATAATTGAAAAATTTTGATAATTTTTTACACAATATGCGTGAATTGTCGTAAACTACACACTATGCGTTGTATATATATAGGAAGTGAGTGTTTGTTATGGCAAAGAAGGCATTGTTGTGCATAACATCGTTATTACTGGCATCGTCGGTAATAAGCGTGAGTGCAAAACAGGACAAGAAGACGACTTATTCGAAAAACGTGAACTCCTCAGATGGGATGGAAAATGAAAAGTCAGTTAAGCAGGAGTCCTCTGCAGAAAAACCACAGTTAATCATTTCTGGAGCAGCGACAGTACACAGCAACTTTGGTGATCCGGAACTGACATATTATAAAGGCAATCCGACTGAAGCAGAGAAGACAGATAAAGATACTAGTGCAACCAGAATGTGCGCCGGTGAGGCTAATATCGAAGTAAAGGCAATAGGAACGTTGGCAAATGGTGTCAGGTATTTAGCCGATTTTGATATAGACGCCATGAAGGATGACACTGAAGTTGACAAGATGTATATATCCTTTTCTAAAGATGGGTGGGGAACATTGCAA
>CACYDS010000017.1 GCA_902773285.1 uncultured Pseudomonadota bacterium
GTTCTGGTTGATACCATTGAAAAGAGCAAATCAGATGTAGCAATCTGTGCTTTCTATTATGAATATCAAAATCAAAGAATCAACAGCATGGCAATAGATAAACAATTTAATAATCGTTTGGATGTAATAAAAGCACAGATGAAGGAAGGTTATATTGATGAAGATATGGTATGGAATAAGCTGTTTAAAAAAGAATGTTTTGCAGTAGTCCGGTTTCCGCAGGGCAGAGTGTTTGAAGAACATTCAACCCTTTATAGAATATTTTCAGAAACTGATTCAGTGATTACGATTTCACAACCGTTATATCACTATTGGATAAGGGAAGGCAGTATAAGTCGCACCCGGTCGATGAATAATTTAGTCGATTTTTGGATAGCGTATAAAGAACGATATGACTTTTTTAAGGGTGATAACCGATTCAATTTTGATAATGAGTTATTGAAAGATTTACTATATTTGTGTGCTTATGCTATTGCCAGAACTTGGAGATGGTATTATGCTGTAACAGATTTAGACAGGATAAAATTTGCGATGCAAATGGACGAAATGCGCAGCTTTGCGTTACAGCATTTCCCCAGATTTGGCGAAAAACATTGGCCGTTACATGTGAGACTTTGTATTTCTTTGGTACGGTATGATTCTGAGATAGTTTTTGCATTTCTTTATTATTTAAACCAAATCTATAGACGGTTTAGAGGAACTTCATTATAAAATAGGTCTGTGGTCAACCTATAAATAATTCTGTGGTACAGAGGCAAAAAGCGAAATTTCGCTTTTTGCCTCTTTTCCTTTTTTGTTCCCTAAAACTTGTATGTGTCGTTTTTGGTGAAGTCTCCGTCTATGGTTTTTTCTCATGGCTATATGAAACTGAAAAGACAGTGTGTTATTAGGTCATTAGGTTAAGACATCATACTACAAACTTTAAAGATGAATATATTATCGGTTTGACCATTTGACCAATCTGTGATAAAATTGCTAAAGAACATATGTTTACAATTATGTGATTGATAAGGGTTTGTAGTTGCTAAAAGTGATGGAGGAAAATTGACTTCAATATTTACGATAAAACGAAGAAAAGACTTTATAATATCTTAGGAAAATGCTTACGATTATCGCGTGACTTTAAGTGAGGTGTATTTTACGTGTCTCAACGTGCAAAACTTGAAAATGGAAAGCTTCAGATTTTTGTTAATGGCGATTGGCGGCCTGTCCAGTTAGATGACTATAAGGATTTGTGTTGGATAGGAGAAGGCGCTAATGGGGTTGTTATTTCCGGTAAAAACAAAAAATTGGATCGCAAGGAAGCCATCAAAGTTTACATACCAAATTATAAATCAAGGACTGGCAGAGTATCTAGAGAACAATTTTTAAAAGAAATAAAAAAGTTAGCAAAATTAAAGAACCCGAACATTGTTACGGTATACAGTGCATTTGAATCAGGGGAAGATATCCATTGTGTAACGATGGAATATATAGAGGGAATTACTCTTTCTAAATGGCTCTCGCAAAGGTATTATATTGACGAGTTGGATAGAAAAATAAAGAGTGTCCAACTGGTCAAGCAAATTTTAGAAACAGTTTCGTTTTACCAGGAACGTGGTATTATTCATGGAGATCTTCATACAAACAATATTATGGTTTCGGGAGTACCAAGGGATTCCGTGGTTAACATTCATATCTTTGATTTTGGCACTAGCCATTTTTCTAAATCTGGGCAGTCGAACCAACGGGAAAACTTCTTTGTTTATGATTTAACACGTCGTGTATTGGGCAAATACTTTAATGAAAAGTATTTTACTGTTACAGGCGTTCAAAATATTAAAGACGGTCAAGTAAAAAATGATGTTCGAGATAAATATCCATTGCTTGTAACTAAAACCATGTTGGCTTATGTTCAGATGCTTGATAAATTATTGCAAGTAGAATTTATGGATTTGGATAAGCATTATGAACGTGTAGTTCCTGCCGTTGTTGCTTTAGCAAAAGGTGTTTATATCAATAATACTTACGCCGTCAATTCCATGTATACTGCTTTCGGACAGAAAATACCGCTTGAAGTCTTATGCAAAATCATGAAAGCTAATATGGAAGAAAGATGCTATCCATCTGTTATTACTGATTATATAAAATATGAAAAGCGTTATACTGATTCCTTTGAAATTTACTTTCAAATGGCAATGGAAACGCGTAATTGTTGGGATATTACTAAAGCAAAAGAATTCACTTTCCAACATGTAGGGAAGACTTTAGCTGAAGAAGAATATGATGCGTATATGACAGATATTTGCAAAACTGTTAAAGAATCTTATGCTGATTTGGAGAAAACTGGGAATTGGAATGCAGATGATTGGAGAATGATTGTTTTTGATGCATTGGTAGTATATTTGGGATATATTGAATTTTTGCAGGAATACTGGATTCGTCTTAATGAATACGAATGCAGAAGAAGAAGAAGAAAATGTCAATAGAGAGACTGTTGGTTCGGTGTTCCAGGATGTATTATACCTTTCCCTAAATACAGGGCTTGA